>JACREQ010000011.1 GCA_016218155.1 Bacteroidia bacterium | reverse complement strand
ACAAGGCGTAAAAAGCTGCTGTCAAAAAGGTGAAGCTGCTGGTGGTTGTGTAAAAAAATAACACTAACAAACATAAATAAAAAACGCCTGCAATTGCAGGCGTTTTTTATTTAACGTAATCTTTTTAATTTTACATCTTTAAGATTGAAATGAAAAGAATTGCAATAATAGCTTTAATAATTAGTATTTCTTGCATAACTGTGATTGGACAGCAAGTCACATTAAAAGATCGCATTAAGGCCGAACATATCATTAATTTCGGGGCATATATAAACTGGAAAGACAAAACATTTCAAAAGAATTCTGATAAATTTACCATTGGAGTTTATGGCTCTGATTCATTAATGTACAGCTTACTTAAGAAAATTTGCAAATTTCGAATACTAAAATGGAAGAAAATTGAAATAATTCATTTTAATAGCCTTGATGAAATAAAATTTGTTCCAATATTATATATAGCCTATAAAAACAATTATGAGGTACCTAAAATAGACTCTATTATAAGCAATTGGTCAACTCTACTTATTACTGATAGCTGTAATGACTATAGAGGCATTATGATTAATTTTTTTCCTCGGAATTCTTTAAAAAGAGTAGAAATAAATAAAGAAAATATTACTGCTAGAGGAATGAAAGTTAATTCATTACTCTATGTTGTTGCAAAAAATTATGAAGAAGACTGGGAAAAATTATATCAAAAAAGTGAAACAGATTTAGCTTTAGAAAAAGAAACAGTTGAACAACAATCGTTAATTTTAAAAGAACAAGAAAAAAAAATTAAATTAAAAGAAGAACATATATTAAAACTAGGATCAAATATTTCGCAAAAAGAAGCTGAATTAAATTTAAAACAAGAAAAATTAAATAATTTACAACAGGAAATATTTGAAAAAAATAAATTAGTAACAATAACATCAGCTACATTAAAACGTCAGGAGATTGAATTACTAAGACAACAAATTGATATAAAAAACACTCAAAAACTTTTAAAAGAACAAATTGCTGAATACGAAGTACAAAAAGCAAAAATTGATTTACAAAAAGACGAAATTTCTTCGCAACAAAGTTTAATAGATACTCAGAAATCAAGCTTAAATAAAAGTATTGCCGACCTAAAAAAGCAACAAATTGTTTTATACTTTGTTTTAATTGCTCTGTTGTTATTCGGATTAATGAGTATTGCAATATTTAGAAGCTATAGAATTAAGAAGAAGGCAAATAAAATTCTTAATTTAAAAAATATTGAAATTTCAAGACAAAACTCTGAAATTATACAACAAAAAGAAGAAATTGAAACTCAAAGAGATGAAATTGAAGCTCAACGAGACTTTCTTGCCCGTCAGCGCGACCAAATATTAACACAAAACAAAGATATTACTGACAGTATAACATATGCCAGTAAAATACAACACGCCTTACTCCCACCAGAATTATTAACAACACAACTTTTCTTGGATCATTTTGTTTTTTATTTACCACGGGATATTGTTAGCGGTGACTTTTACTGGACAAGAAAAAAAGGAGATACAATTTATGTGGCTGTTGCAGACTGCACTGGTCATGGAGTTCCGGGAGCTTTTATGAGCATGTTGGGAGTTGCATTCTTAAATGAAATTTTAGACAGGTATAATTGTTTATCAGCAGGTGCACTTTTAGATAATCTTAGAGAAAAAGTGGTATATTCTCTACATCAAACAGAAAACGAAGGTGGCTCAAAAGATGGAATGGATATATCGATAATAACTTTTAATCAGATTACAAAAATTGCTGAAATTGCTGGTGCCAACAACCCAATTTACCATGTAAGAGACGGAGAATTATTTGATTATAAACCTGACAAAATGCCAATAGGTATTTATTACGGGGACGAAAAACCATTTAAAATTCATTCAGTTAAAGTTGAAAAAGGAGACTTCTTTTATTTATTCTCAGACGGGTATGCAGATCAATTCGGCGGAGAAAAAGGTAAAAAATTCAAATATAATGCTCTTAAGAATTTATGCTTGCAAATAAGCAAGTTGCCATGTTCTGAGCAAGAGAAGGTATTAAAAAATTCTTTCCATAGTTGGAAGAAAAATTACAATCAGGTTGATGATATTTTATTTTTGGGGATTTGTTTTGAATAATTAAGCATGTATAAGTTTATTTTATTATCGTTTTGTATTCTGTTTGCATTTAAAGCTGTTGCTCAAAAATATACCGAAGCAGAATTAAATAAGAAAATACAGAATGAAAAAGACTACAAAATACGTATTGGTTATATGCTTGAATTGGCTCAATTGTACATTGAGTCAGATTCAACAGCATTTTTTAAAGAAATGGATTTAATAAAAAAGCAATCTCAGAATTATAATTTCATCAGAGGACTTGCAGAATGTGAATATAATTTTGGTGATTTTTATTATTCGCATGGTCAATTTGAAATATCAAACACATATTTTCAAAAAGCAATAGAATTATTTATCAAAATAAATGACAAGAAAAGAATTGCTGACAGTTATACATTAATCGGAATAAATTACAGTGAACTATCAATATTTGATAAATCATTATCACAATATGTAAAATCAGAAAGAATTTATGAAGAATTACATGACACTGCCGGATTAATACAATCAGATATTAATATTGGTGCTACTTATGGTGACATTAAATTATTTAAGAAGGCTAAAAGTTATTACGAAAAAGCATTAAAACTTTCAATAAAAACAAATAGCAGAGAGAATGCTGCGTATTGCTATGCAAATCTTGGAGTACTCGAAAAACAATCAGGAAATTACGACAATGCACTCGAGTATTATATCAAACTTGAAACAATTGCTGAAGAGTTCTCTAATAAATATTTACTTGGAACCGCTTATATTAATATTGCAAATTTATTTTTAAATAAAAATGAACCTGTTAAGGGGAATAAATTTGCCAGAAAATACCTTAAGTTATATGAAAACTCTGAAGATATGGTTACTTTATATTACGGATATAACACTTTGGGTATTTCAGAAATTGACATGGGCGACTTTAATAATGGAATAAAACATTTATTGGTTTCTTATAATAAAGCTATTGAAATGAACTCCGGTGCATCACAATTACAAACTGCAAATAACCTTGCAGATGCTTACGGAAAAATTTCTGATTATAAACAAGCTTACTTTTATCAGAAAATGGCTTTTAAATTATCCGACTCACTTTTTAAGGCGGATAACATAAAGCAGATGACAGATATTGAAACAAAATATCAAACTGAAAAAAAAGAACAGCAAATAGAAGTTCTTAATAAAGATAAAAAACTTAAAGACCTTGAACTTGAGAAAAAACAAAAAGAACTAAGAAACAGAAATTATGTTATTTTAGGAATTATTATTGTGCTCGTTATTATTATTTTCTTTTCATCAGCCTTATACAAAACACTTCAACTTAAAAGAAAAGCAAATACACTTTTAAAACAAAGAAATGTTGAGATACAACAAAAGAATGAAGAAATTATGGCTCAACGCGATGAGATAGAAGCTCAACGTGACGAGGTAACAATGCACAGAGATAAAATTGCGCTTCAACAAAAGAAAATTACAGATAGCATACTTTATGCTAGCAGAATACAGAATGCTGTTCTTCCTCCTACTGAATTCATAAAAGATGCTTTGCCAGAACATTTCATATTATATAGACCACGGGATATTGTAAGCGGTGATTTTTACTGGATACAACAACAGAATAACAAAGTTTACATTGCCGCAGCAGACTGTACAGGACATGGCGTTCCAGGTGCATTTATGAGTATGATGGGAGTTGCTTTTTTAAATGAAATTATCACAAAAATCAATAATCCATCTGCTAGCGACATATTAAATCAGCTAAGGGTAAATGTAAAACGCTCATTACATCAAACCGGTAAAACAGGCGAACAAAAAGATGGTATGGATATTTCACTCTGTATAATTAATAAGGATAAAAAACAACTTGAGTTTGCTGGTGCAAATAATCCATTATACGTTGTTAAGAACAATGAATTAATTGAACTCAAAGGAGATAAAATGCCAATAGGTGTACATCTTACCGACGAAAAACCATTTACTAACCATGTTTATAATTACACTATCGACGATATCATATATTTATTTAGTGATGGATATAACGATCAGTTTGGAGGACCTGACGGGAAAAAATTTATGCAGTCAAGATTAAAAAAATTATTACTCGAGATTAATTCAAAAACATTGTCAGAGCAAAAAAATGAACTTGAATACAATATTGAAAGGTGGATGGGAAAACAAGAACAAATTGACGATATACTTATTATTGGAGTTCGAATAGTTTAACTAATTTTACATCATGAAATTTTCGATAATTTTTATTCTGATTTTTATTTCTTCATATTGTTTCGGACAATTTGATAATTCTATATTTAACAGCTTTAAGCCAGTTAATCCTAATGACAGCATGAAATTATCGTTGGGTATTGACAACCAGAATTTTTTATATAACAACGAGTATTTCAATAACCTAAATTATGGTTTTACATATCTGGGATACTCTTTTAAGCCTTATTTGAATTATCAACCTACGCCAAAAGTAAGAATACAAGCCGGATGGTATTTTTTAAAATATTCTGGAAGAGATGAGTTCGGCAAATCTGTTCCCTGGTTTAGATGTCAATACAAGTTTGCAAAAAACATGGATTTATTATTAGGAAATATTCACGGAACTGTTGAGCATAAATTAATAGAACCACTTTATTCCTTTTCCAGACATTATACAAACAATCCAGAGCAAGGCATACAATTTTTGGGAAACTTTAAACATTTTGAAGGTGATCTTTGGCTTAACTGGGAAAAATTTATTTTAATAGGAGACCCTTTTCAAGAAGAATTTACATTAGCAACCACAACTAAAATTAAATTTTTTAAACCTGAAAATAAACTTCAATTTTCTATACCAATTCAGGGAATGGCAACACATAAAGGCGGTCAAGGGAATAACAATTCCGACAAACTTCAAACATATTTTAATACAGCATCAGGTTTCGAATTAAATTATATTCCTAACATTAATCACAAACCTAAAATAGGAACCAGTAATTTTTTTGTTTCATATTATGATGCATCAAGCACCCATATACAGTATTATTCACAGGGATGGGGGTTTTTATCGAACATTTATGCAAACAAAGGGAAATTTGGCATTATGTTTAGTTATTGGTATAGCAAACACTTTATTGCTCCACGAGGTGAAGTTATTTTGCAATCTGTTTCAAGAAAATACGGATATTGGTGGGAACCTGCAAAACAACTTGTTACAGCAAAACTACAATTTAAACAACCTGTTTATAAAGGAATAAATTTAGAAGTAAGAGGTGAAACCTATTATGATTTGTTAAGATATAATTTAGATTTTTCGTATAGTTTGTTCCTTGTTATCAACGGGGAATTTTTTCTTAAGAAAGTAGAGAACATTAATTAATGTGAGTTCAAAATAATTTGTCATTATGTCCGCCACTACTAATTGTGTCAGCAACATATAACATGAATGACCGATTGATTCAAATTGCTTTTGCATCAAGATGCTTTGACCTCAGCAGGACAATTTGAATATTATTTTCTTATCTGTGCACCTAATTCCTTTTCAAATGCAGCTGAAAGTTTGTTCATAATCTGATCAATCTGAAAATCGTTTAGTGTTTTTGTAACATCTTGCAGATGAAAACTTACCGCATAAGATTTTTTACCTTCTGGAATCTTATCTCCTTCATATACATCAAACAAATTAATGTTTTGCAGAAATTTTTTCTCACTCTTCGAAGCTATTTCAACAATTTTAGAATATGGAATCTGCTTATCCAAAATCATAGCAAGATCTCTTCTAACCTCAGGATATTTTGATAATTCCTGAAATTTAGTTTTTTGATTATTTAGATTAGGCAAAACATTATCCCATAAAAATTCAGCAAAATAAACCGGTTGCTTTATATCAAATTCCTTCAATATATTTTTACTTAACAAGCCTAACGAAACAAGTTCCTTTCCTTTATAAAAATACATTTGACCTTCGGCAAAAACATTTACATCAGGTTGCGATACAGCTATCTGATTTAAAGGACAACCAAGTCTTGTTAAAATATTTTCAACATAGCTTTTTAAGTAATAATAACTAACCTGAGTTGTTTGCGATGTCCAGTTTTCAGAGTTTTTATTTCCCGAAATAAAAAGTGCAAGTCTTAAGTCTTCACAATAAGAGTTCTTCTTCTTGTCATTTGTTAAATCAGGACAATAAGCATAACAATTTCCAAATTCAAACATTTTCAGGTCCTGGCTCTTGCGATTAATGTTATATGAAACAGATTCCAATCCACCAAATAATAAAGTCTGACGCATTACACCCAAATCGGCACTTAAAGGATTTAAAATTTTAACAGAATTTTTTTCATTCCAGAAAGGTTTATTTTCGTAATATGACGACTTAGTAAGTGAATTTGTCATCATTTCAAAATAACCATTTGAAGCTAAATAATCAGAAATAATATTATTAATTTTTTCTTTATCAGGTTTTTGTGAATAACTTATATTTGATCTTACTCTATCTGACACTTCCACGTTGTTATAACCATATATTCTTAAAATTTCCTCGATAACATCCACTTCGCGTAGAACATCTACTTTGTATGCTGGTATTTCTAAAAGTAGGCTCTTCTCTTTTTCTGCTATTATCTTTATTTCAAGAGAGCGTATAATTTCTTTTACATTTTCTTTTGGAATTTGTTTTCCAATCAGTTCGTCAACATTAGCAAAACTAATTTCTACTGTAACATCCTTTACAGGCTTTGGATAAACATCAACAATATTTGAAGATATAACACCTCCAGTAATTTCCTTAATAAGCATTGATGCACGCTTTAATGCATAAACAGTAATATTAGGATCGGCACCACGCTCGAATCTGAATGATGAATCGGTAGCTAAAGCATGACGGCGGGCTGTTTTTCTAACAAATACAGGATTAAAATTTGCACTTTCAATAAAAATCTTTGTTGTCTTTTCGGTAACCCCACTATGCATACCGCCAAAAACACCGGCAATACACATTTCCTCTTCAGAATTACATATCATCAAATCGTTTGAAGACAAACTACGTTCAACGCCATCAAGAGTGATAAATTTTGCATTATCTACAGCGGTTCTAATTATAACTTTATTTCCTTTTATATAATCGGCATCAAATGCATGAAGTGGCTGACCTGTTTCAAAAAGAATATAATTTGTTACATCAACAATATTATTTATTGGTCGTAAACCTATTGAACGCAACCTGTCCTGAAGCCAGATCGGTGAATCTTTTACAACTATATTGCTAATTGTTATACCTGTATACCTCACACAAGCTTCTTTATTTTCAATTTCAACAATAATTGGTAAATCATTATTGTCAACTTTAAAACTCTCAACTGATGGCTTTTCTAAAACCACAGGTTTGCGATGCTGTAAATATGCTGCCAGATCTCTTGCAACACCATAATGCGAAGCTGCATCAATTCTATTTGGTGTTAAACCAATTTCAAAAACATAATCATCATTTATTTTAAAATATTCACGCATTGAAGTTCCAGGGACTGCATCTTCGTTTAAAATCATTATACCTGCATGCGAATCTCCCAAACCAATCTCATCTTCGGCACAAATCATTCCTTCGGATTCTATTCCACGAATTTTGGCACGTTTAATCTCGAAGCTGCTATCGTCTTTATACAAAGTAGTGCCAATTACTGCTACCACAACTTTTTGGTTTACGGCAACATTTGGTGCACCACAAACAATATTTAAAAAATTATCGGTCCCTATATTTACTTTTGTAACGCTTAATTTGTCTGCATCTGGGTGTTTCTGACATTCCATAACATGACCTACAACCAAGCCTTTTAGTCCACCTTTTACTACCTCAAATTTCTCGAGTGCCTCTACCTCCAACCCAATACTTGTAAGAATTTCGGCAATTTTTGCAGGGGCTAAATCAGTATTTATATATTCTCTTAGCCAGTTATACGATATCTTCATAATTCAAATAATTTCTGATTTTACAAATATAGAAAAAGAAAATTCTATCTCGAAAAGTTAAATTAAATGATACCATAAATTTATTTTCAATTAAAATTATTTGTATTTTTATTCACCCAAAATACTAAGAATCATGAGAAATATTTTAAAATTCAGCTTTTTTATTTTCTCTATTTTATTTTCAATAAATATTAAAGCGCAAAATAATGTTGGAATTGGCACAAATAATCCTGATGCAAACTCAATACTGGAACTATCTTCAACGAATAAAGGTTTATTAATCCCACGTCTAACAACATTGCAGCGTACAGCAATGAACACATCATTAAACACAACCCAAACAGGATTACTTGTTTTTGATACTAATGATAATGTGTTTTATTTTTGGAATGGAACAGCCTGGACACAAATCGGAGCAGGTTCAGCGGTATGCACAACACTAGATAACGCATATAACTGTGGAGGAAACGGAGCCGGAAGAACAATTACTGCAAATTATGGAAATATACAAATTGACTTATCAAGTATTTCAACAAATACTGAAGCATTGATTGCTAATGTAACAGCAGGAACATCAGGAAGCCCATCTACTGCAATTGCAGGGCAAAACTCAGCTTTCGGGGTTTCTTTATATGCCGACAATACAAATACAGCGAATCCATACAATTCTTTTGAAGCTCATAACAAAAGTACAAACAGCTATACCTCTGCCGTTGCTGGATATTACGATGGGAATAATCAAGGTGTAGGAGTTTACGGTAGTGTTTTTACTGCAGCAACTGGTGGTGGTGTTGCCGGTGTAATGGGAGTTAATGCTAGAACAGACGGCGGATACGGCATATTAGGTCAAGGTTTTAATGGAATTGTTGGTGAAACAAATTATCAACTTGGAGCCGGAATTTGGGGACAAAATAACGATGCTCTTGGATCAGGAAACGGTTGCGGAGTAATTGGTGACGGCAACTACGGAGTATGGGGACAAACTTCAACTGGAACTGCCGGAACTTTCGGCATAAACGCAAGAACAAATGGCGGATGGGGCGTTGAAGGACAAGGCTTTAACGGAGTAGTCGGCTTTACTGCACAGGATCTTGGTTTTGGGGTTTATGGCGAAAACTTAAGCACAGGAACTGTAAATAATAATGTAGGAGTAGCAGGACTTGGATGGGTTGGAGTTTTTGGTGAGAGTAACGATTTAGCAACCGGATTCGGAGTATACTCAAACGGTGAATTAGGTAGCTCAGGAACAAAATCATTTGTTATTGACAATCCACTTGATCCAGAGAATAAATTTTTAAAACATTTCTGCATTGAATCCCCAGAAGTTCTTAACATGTATCGCGGAACAGCAACTTTAAACAGTAATGGTGAAACTGTTATTACTTTACCCGAATATTATAATTCAATAAATATTGAACCAAGTTATGAACTTACTCCTATAGGTAAACCTGCTCCAGATCTATATATTAAAGAAGAAATAAAAGAAAACCAGTTTACAATTGCCGGAGGAAATCCGAATCAAAAAGTTTCATGGACTGTATATTCTAAACGTAATGATCTTTATGTTCAGAAAAATAAGGAAACATTAAATGTACAACCCGAAAAAAGAGCAAATCAAAAGGGGAAATATTTACATCCTGATCTTTTTGGAAAATCTAAAGAGTTTGCAATATTTCAGCACCCTGAATTAACCGTAAAAACACCACAAAAATCAGATAGTAATTTAAAGAAAAATATTTCTCAACCTTTTTTGAAGAAAATTGCAAATAAGTAATTTGTTATGTTTAGAAAGCTATTTTTCATATTATTATTAACATCACAAAGTATATTATTGTGTTTTTCACAAACCATAACAAATAATGGTGAACTGATTCATATTTCAAACGGGGCAGTTTTTCATGTTTCAGGAAGTTTTACAAATGGCATAAACGGAATATTAGAAAACAACGGTGACCTTACAGTTTTGGGTGATTTAATTAACAATTCACAATTAAATTCAAGTGGTATAATTAATCTGTCAGGAAACTGGCAAAACAATTCAGTATTTAATCATAACAATGGAAATGTATTTTTAGAAGGAACTACTCAAAATATAGGAGGTGCTAACCCTAGTAAATTTTATAATTTAACATTAACAGGAAACGGAATTAAAAGCCTGAATCAAAATGTAAATATTTCTAATTCACTTGCTTTAAATGACAAAGAAATAGATATAGCAAACTTTAATTTATTTATTGAGAATCCAGATATATCAGCCATCTCAAGAACAACAGGATTTGTTAGTAATAACTTGCAGGGAAGATTAATTAGAAATACAAATTCAAACGCTACTTATCTTTACCCACTTGGATCATCAATTAATACTCAGAGATACAGACCTATTGAAATTATTCCGGCAAATAATAGTACAAATAAATATTCAGCAGGAATGGTTAATCATGATGCCGACATTGATGGGTTCAATTTAAATCAAACAGACACCAACCTTTGTAATTTAAATAACAAGTATTATCATTTTGTAAACCGTGATAGCGGCTCTACTTATGCAAGAATTATTTTTTATTACGATTCTTTAGCAGATGGTATATACACTACTGCGGCAAACTGGCATAGCACACCACCAGCAAAGTGGAAAAAAACAGACAGTACTTCATATTCATTCAATAATCCTTATAGCAAAGTAACCATAAATCATTGGCTCTTTACAGGATCTAATATTTTTACTTTAGGAAATTTACTAAATAAAGTTGAACTTGGACAAAATATTACAGGTTGTTTTGGTGATACAATATTATTGGATGCATCAAATCAGTTTACAAGTTATTTATGGTCTAACGGAGCAAACACGCAAACTATTAACGCAATATCAAGCGGAATTTATTACGTAACCGTATCTGCTAACAATTGCTTTTCTAACGACTCGGTAACAATTGCACTTACCCCTCTCCCTCTTGCTAATGCAGGATCTGATGTTAGTATCTGCAATGGAGATTCAGTTCAATTAAATGCTACAGGTGGTACAAGCTACAACTGGATAACAACAGCTGGATTAAATAATCCGAATATTAGTAATCCAATAGCAAATCCGTTAATAAACACTTCATATATTGTTAATGTAACAAATGGTCAGTGTAGTAAAACAGACACTGTTTTAATTACTGTGCTATCGCAACCAACAGTAAATGCAGGTTCTGACACAACAATATTTGAAGGCAGTCAATACCAGTTTTTACCAATAGTTTCAAATTATTCAACAGCTATCTGGACACCAAATATTGGTTTATCAAATGCAAATATCTTAAATTCAATTGCGACCGTAAACACTACAACTACTTATATTCTGACTGTTTATGACAATAACGGTTGTTTTAATTCTGACGATATAACATTAATCACAATTCCAAAACCAAATTATGATATTATAATCTTTAACACATTTACTCCTAATATTGACAACGTTAACGACACATGGTTTATAGAAAACATTTCAAAATACCCCGATAATCATTTAAGTATTTACAATAGAAACGGGCACATTGTTTATGAGAAACATGGGTATAATAATGAATGGGATGGAAAATATTATGGGAATGATTTACCGGAAGCAACATATTATTATGTGTTAAAAATCTCAGGACAAGATGTATTTAAAGGTGATGTAACAATAATCAGATAATATAAATGAAGAAAATATTATACATCTTGTTTTTTACAAGTATTTTTAACTGTAACGCACAACAATTACCACAGCTATCATTACATACATTTGATTACGCTATATTTAATCCGGCTGCAAACGGAACAAAACCTAATAGCGAAGTAATGCTTCATCACAGGAGTCAGTGGGTTGGCTTTAGCAATGCACCAAACACACAATTTCTGACATTTAACGGTAAAGCAAATAAGACAATGGGAATTGGAGGTAATTTAATGAACGACATAACCGGACCAACACGTCGTTTATCGGCTTCAATTGCTTATAACTACAAAATTAAATTCGAAACATTTAAGTTATCAATAGGATTAGCAGCCGGAATATTGCAATACGGAATTGACGGCAATAAAATTACCTTACACGAAAATACAGATATGGCTGTAGCAGAACATAGTTCTCTTAAATCAATCCGACCAAATATTGACTTTGGAACATTTCTTTATACTGACAAATTTTCTGCAGGAATAAGCATCATGCAACTACTTGCAAACAAAATAAAATTTAAAGACGATTTAATTGATCCAGAAATTAAACTTGCTAACCATTTTTATATAACAAGTTGTTATAAAATTGATTTAAATGAAAAAATAAAACTTCAGCCATCCTTCATGGTGGGTGGCGCATTTGGCACTCCCTTAACTGTTGACCTAGGAATTAAAGCAGAATTTCAGGAAAAAATTACAGCCGGATTAAGCTTCAGAACAAAAGATGCTATAGTTATTCTGGCAGGAATAAAAATTAAGAAGCTTTTTACTATTGCTTATGCATATGATATTGTAGTTTCTAAACTCAGAAAATACAATTCTGGTTCACATGATATTATTTTAGCATTTGATATTATTTCGAAAAAAGAAGTAAAGCCTGCTTTGTTAAATTAAAACGTTTTCTATCACAGAGTCCACTTCATGAGACTCTGTGAGAAGATAAAAACACTAGCTTAAATAACACCATGTATTACTTCTGCTTTTTTATCCAGAAAATAGCCATAATCCAGGGCTGTCTTTTCAACCAAACTCTTAACAACTTTGTTCTGTGACTGGAAAAAGAATGTTTCTACAATTACTTTTTCTTTCTTTATTGAGCGCTTCCAGATGCCTATAACATGTCCGTTTATAATAATAACAGGTCTGAAAATTCCATTTTCTGAAACTACTTTCTTTTGATTAACAAATTGAAACGAAGCACTTCTATCTTTGTAGCTAATTAAAAACTCATCAAAAGCAGGCAATAAATAAGCATTATTATCTTCTTGAAATAAAGAAAATGTATTTGTAAACCAATATGTTTCTGACCCTATAACTTCTGAAACTAAATCTGACTTTATCATCTCTAAAGCTTTTCTTGCATCAGAGACAGGCAAACCCGACCACCAAACGAAATCATATAAAGTAGCAGGACAATGACTATTAAAATACTTTCTTGCAATTTTTTCCAAAGCTTGTTCCCTTGTCAGATTATTTGTTTTTGCAACCCTTTCATTAATTAATGCATAAGTCTGCTTTTTATTTTTTATAGCACCACTACATATTATACCATCTAATTCAGCCTGCATAAGCAAATGTGATGCTCTATTGTTATCTACAGGAATATTTGCTTTTGATATTTCAGAAATTAACTCTTCTCTTGTTAAATGGTTACCACCAGTCAACATTCTTCTTATAATTGTGTTAGATTTCTTTAATAATGATTCGGTAAGCTCCAGCTCATTATGCCTGGATTTTAATGATGCACTAATTCGTGGTGCTGTAAGTTCCAACAACCAATAAATGTCTTCTGCAGAAACAAAGTGCCAGGTGGGTCTTAATAAATGTGTTCTGATAATATCACCATTATCTGCAGCATGTTCTATTTCTTTATCTGTAGAATTTGGAAGTCTTACTCCTATTGCCCATTTTGACATAGCATAGTCCTGTGCCTGCATTGCACCCATCCAACCAACAATTTCCTTTACAGTTTTAAATTTTGTTGCTGCAATTTGTTGACTAATTAATCGAATATTTGTAATATCTGTTAAAGTCATAAAAGTTTAAGTTATTTAACACTAAGCCCACATTTATTACAAACAACAAATTCCGGTTTAAGTGCTGCTCCACAGGCAGGATAAAAAAATTATTATAGTTGTCAAATTGCCTATTACTGCAAGACCTTATGTTAGATAATATTAACACATGTTTATTTTTCTTGTTTTATAAGAATTTGTTTACCGTACCCTTCATTTTGATAGTTTACTCCTAGTAGAAAAAGATGGTTATACATTCGATCGTCAGGAAGAATTAATTTTTTAAAACCAAAGTCTACGGTAGAGACAAATGCAATATCAGCAGTACACAAAGTTTCTTGATTAATGAATATTCTCGCTGTCCAGTCACCCTTTTCATACCTTTGCCCAAGTTGATAACTGTCGAATGAAAAAGAAAATATATTGTTATTAATATGTTTTATTTTTATAAATCCTCTTTTGGGACCATCTTCTACCTTACCATTTATAAGATTATATGCTTCCCATTCAGTATTATCTAAATTTTCGATAAGTTCTTTTAGTCTAAGTTTAGGTTCTCTAAATTCAATATTTTTTAATGCGAAATATAAATCATTTGTCAGTTTGTCACTTGCGATTTTTTTATTTTTTTGTATTCTACTATTTTCATTGCTTAGATAATATGAAACACCTCTTCTATAACCTATGTCAAATGGCAATTTATTAAATGAACCAAAAGCTTCATTTATTATACAAATTATATTTGGCCATTCGACATTTTCAGATGCAAACCCTAATTCATAAAGTACATTTGGGTTACTTGTTTTACGATATTTTTTACTACCATTATTAATAATGGAGATGTCACCTACGAAAATATCTGCTTGTCTTATTTTATTTTCAATTGTTTGGACAATATGGATTGCACCTTTTTCGTCTCTAGTAGCTTGGTCTATATAAATACTAATGCTGAGTTCAGTCTCAATACGTTTAATTGCTTTATTTAGACAAGATAATATAAATCCCTTGTTTGTCTTATTGTCTAAGTCAGTTTGCCACGAGTAAAACAAATTATATTTCATTTGCAGAGATTTTATAAATATGTGCTAACTAGCAACTATGTATAATCACACAATCAAATCTACTTTATCTCAAAATCCATCATCTTTTTATCTTCGATAAATGCCTGAAGTCTGTCGCCAATATTAACAGGACCAACACCTGATGGAGTTCCGGTATAAATTAAATCGCCAACTTTTAATGTAACAAATTGCGAAATATATTCAATTACAGAGTCAATATGAAAAATCATATCGGAAGTATTTCCCTTTTGCACTAGTTCACCATTCTGTAATAAAGAAAAATTAAGGTCATTAATATTCTTAACATCATCCAGAGAAATAAAACGTGATATAGCTGCAGAGTTATCAAATGCTTTGCTTATTTCCCATGGGAGTCCTTTTGTTCTGCATTTTTCCTGTAGATCACGGGCAGTAAAGTCAATGCCAACAGCAATACTGTCATAATATCTGTGAGCAAATTTTTTAGAAATTGATTTTCCAACTTTATTAATTTTAAAAACAATTTCAACTTCGTAATGCAAGTTTTTTGAGAATGATGGGATATAAAATGGTTGGTTGTTACGTAACAATGCACAATCGGGTTTAAAAAACATTACAGGTTCGGTTGGAACATCATTCTTAAGTTCTTTGGCATGTTCGGCGTAATTACGACCTACGCAAATAATTTTCATAGCTTTTGTTTTATTTTAAAAATATTACCACAATCTTGAGTATAGTACTAAATTAAAAACAATTTACTTCGCTATACCTACCTTCCTTCGATCCGCCGCGGCGGACGCTCAGGATGACGGTAGGCAAGCACGGGATGTCAAAATTATTTATTTTTCATTCTTAACTTAATCTCGGTTAAAACCTTTTTAGTATAAAGCGGAAACTGACTATTTAACATCCAGCCATAATAACCGGGGTCTTTAACAAAAACCTCTTCAACTGCCATTCCCTTATACTTTCCAAAATTAAAAACCTCAACATCTTTGTCGTTATATATTATTTGTCCGGCTAAATCTACAGTTCTGTTTTGCGATGAAAACTCACTAAGTTCGGGAATAGTTTTAGGAATATCCGGATAAACATCAAGCTGAGCCTTTAAAATCTCATAGGTTGCCAGTGTATCAGCTTTTGAACTATGAGCATCAACCAATTCTTTTTTGCAATAGAATTTATATGCTGCTGCCAGATTACGTTGTTCCATTTTATGAAAAATAACCTGCACATCAACAAATTTGCGGTTACGCATATCAAAATCCACTTCAGCACGAAGAAACTCTTCAGCTAACAAAGGGATATCGAATTTATTTGAATTAAAACCGGCTATATCTGCACCTTCAAAAACAGAGGCCACAGTTTTAGCTATCTCTTTAAATAATGGTTTATCCTTTACGTCCTCATCAGATATTCCGTGAATATCAGTAGCAAACTGAGGAATTGGTATTGAAGGGTTGACTAAAAAAGTTTTTTCGGTTTCTTTGCCATTTGTTTCAATTCTAATAAGCGTAAGTTCAACTATTCTATCTGTTGTTATATTTACACCAGTGGTTTCTAAATCAAAAATAACCATTGGGCGTTTTAAATTCAATTCCATTAAATTTTATTTTTTCTTAAGGTAGATATTTCGTAACACAAGGACTTGTAGGGGTTGCTCATCTCTAATAAGTATATCTTTTGAATATGGAAGATAAGCTTTGCCTACAATCTCAAGTTTCCAGCTTCCCGGAGGTAATGCTATAGTATATTTCCCTGTTTTACTGGGTTGATAAGTTGCAAAAACAGCATTATTTTTATCTTTGTTATATACATTAATAGTAAGAATTGAATCCACCTTATTAAAAGGAACAGCAGTAAGAGAGTCACCAACCATTATTCTTCCGGTGTAAATAATATTTGTTTGAGGAATATCATTAAAAATAACTCTGTATATATCCAAACCACCCAATCCATCTTCTTCGAATTTACTTATATAACCATACCTTGCATTTGAAGTAAGTGCAATATTATAATTATCATATGTATCATTAATCGGGTAACCTAAATTTTTTGGTTCGGCCCATTTATTTTCAATTAATCTGCTTCTGAATACATCATACCCACCCATTGAGTTATGACCAGTAGAAGAAAAATACAACGTTGTACCTTCTGCTGTAATATTTGGGTAATTTTCATCATTCTCTGTATTTACAGGTTCTCCTAAGTTAACCGGAATTCCCCATGTTTGGTCGGGTAATTTAATTGCATAATAAATATCGAAACCACCTTTACCACCCGGACGATCACTGGCAAAAAACATAGTATCTCCTGTTTGTGATATTGAAGCACCAGCTTCGCCATATTTTGAATTAATATTATTTCCAATATCTGCTAGTTCTGAATAACTTCCAGCTTTATTTTTTTGTGAAAAATAGATCTCATTTGGTGCACTTAACCTGTCAACATGTGCTAAAATTAAAGAACCGTCTTTATTTATACCAACAGCTTCAGCATTTTCATCGGTGTTAATTTTTGCACTTGCAGCTTTTGCTTTTTGCCAGGCACCACCACTCTTTGAACTTAAATAAACCCCTCTGATAAATTGCTGATACTCGTTATTGTATTTACGAGCTGATGAAAAAACCATGAATGTTTCATCTTCTGTAATAAACGGAATAAAATCATCCTGAGGAGAATTAATATTATCTCCAAGATTAACAAAAGTTACCTTAAGTGGTTTAGCCACTAATGTTTTTGCATTACTACACATTTCCATAAATCTGTCAAGTGCAGCTAACTCCTGTGAATTTCGGGTTTTCAGGCTCAAATATTTCTTAGCAAATGATGTTGCATTTTCAAAATTATGACGATAAAAGTATGCCTGTGCCAGATCAAATTGTATTGACTCAAAGCTGGAACCCTTAACACTATCTGCAAACAAAAGATAAGGAAGTGCCTTTCCTTTATTGTAATTTGTTTTCAAATAACAATATCCAACTCTGTAATTAACCTTCGGATCATCTTTATACTTCTTAATAATTTTTAAATATTGTTTTAATGCTACCTCATAATTTTCATCTTCAAAATTTGAATCAGCATCTCCTAATATTTCTGCCTGCGAAAATGATGAAAAAGTAAATGCCAGAATAAAAACCAGCGACAGTAATATATTAAAAACTCGTTTCATTTTAATTTAATTTAATAGCAATTTACATCTTTTTTAAAGAAAGTGAAAATATTTTATCAGTTTCAGACTGATACAAATCGCGATCCAAAACAGTTATTTTCTCGGAATAATCATTATAGCCATCTGCATGAATTACTATTTGATATTCACCAATTGGTAATGCAGCAATAAAACGACCCATATGTGTATTGTAAATATATTTTCCAAAAAGATTTTGTTTTAAATCATAAACAGAAATATCCAAGTCTTCATTTCCTAAATTCCAATCAACTGTTCCGGTCTCATTTGCAATTACAATTTTTCCTTTAACTACTGTTATAAGATCGTCAACATCTTTAAAAGTAACCCTGTAAATATCCTGTCCACCCATACCTTCTTTTCTTATTGATGACAAATAAGCATATCGTCTGTTAGCAGAAAACGAAATAGTTAAATCGTCACCGGGAGTATTTATGGGATATCCAAGATTTACAGGTGTTGTCCAGTCTCCTGTAATTTCGTTTATATAAGAAACAAATAAATCATATCCACCCATACTATTATGTCCCTTACTAGCAAAATATAACATTTTACCATCAGGAGAAATGTTTGGGCATGTTTCATCATAAGGTGAATTAATTATATCGCCCAGGTTTTTTAGTGGTCCCCATGT
This sequence comes from Bacteroidia bacterium, assembly GCA_016218155.1. Classification (NCBI taxonomy): domain Bacteria; kingdom Pseudomonadati; phylum Bacteroidota; class Bacteroidia; species Bacteroidia bacterium. The sequence goes on along the minus strand of JACREQ010000011.1, from coordinate 154,479 downwards.
TCCGTTAGGTAATTTCCTTACTATATATATATCACTATTTACAATACCTCCTTCATTATTCTCCCGTGAAATGTACACGGTGTTATTGTCTGTTGAAATACATGCACCATTGGATGTTTTTATGGCTAAAGGATGAAACCAGTCATTTGCAGTTTCAAACTTAAATAATTTACTTTTAAGCAATGCCATATCTACCTCGCTATATGACTTTTGATAGCTTCCACAAACAAATAATTTTTTACCATCATTACTTAATCCGACAGACCTCTCATTATCATCGGTATTTATATATTGCATTGGTTTTGAAAAACTCCAACTGTTATTCTCAGGATAGCTTATATAAAGATTATGATCAAACATTTTTGTTACCTGATCAAATTTTTTATCTGAAGTGTAAATAAGAAATTCTTCATTTCTCGGGACAAATGGATTATAATCATTGGAAGATGAATTAATATTAGATCCTAAATTCTGAAATGAAACATTTACTGGCTTATTCATTAATACAATTGCTGAATTACACATTTCAACAAACCGTTTTGATTCTGCAACTTGTACTTTATCTGCACCAGTTGTGGTTAAAAAAGTATTAAACATATCAATTGCATCGTTAAACTGATATAAATACATATAATTCTGTGCAACCCAATAGCAGACATCAATAGGTGCTTTTGAATTGCCAATTAGTGGCTCAAGCGATTTTAACGATTTATTATTATCGAATCCGGCAAGAAAATTTGAAATCCCAAAACGATAATTATATTCCACGTTGTTTGGAGTTAAAGCTATCAACCTCTCATACGATGCTGCAGCCAGTTTATAATTATTATTCTGCCAGTCTTTTTCAGCTTGTTTGTCTAAATCGGTACCTGCCAACACATTTGGCTGACAAAATCCCGACAAAGCAGAAAATAGAATCGCTATAAGTATTAAAAATATTGTTTTCATAGTCTAAAAATATTAAAAAAAAAGGAAACCTAACGGTTTCCTTTAATATATTATGATCAAAAGTTAAATACTTTCATTTAGCATCATTGGCATAAGCAACATTAATACTTCTTCATCTTTATTGTCTGCTTCTGATGGTAAAATAATTCCAGCACGGGTTGGATCTGACAACTCAAATCTTACCTCGTTTGCTGAAAGGTTTAGAAGAATTTCCATTAAGAACACAGATTTAAAACCTATTTCCATTGAATCGCCTTCGAAATTACATGAAATTCTCTCAACTGCAGAAATCGCAAAATCGATATCCTGTGCTGATATTGTAAGCTGATTTCCTGTAATTTGTAATCTAACCAAATTTGTTGCCTGATTAGAAAATACACTAACTCTTTTTAAACTGTTAATTAACTCAACTCTGTCAACCGATAATTTATTAGGATTATCAACAGGTATAACTGAATTATAAGCAGGATAATTTCCATCAACAAGACGGCAGATTAATTTATTAGTACCAATAGTAAAAAATGCATTTTTATCGTCGAACTCCAATACGATTTCATTAACACCTTTAACCAAAAGATTTTTTAGTAATGAAGCTGGTTTTTTAGGAAGAATAAAAGAAGAAACCACATCTGTTTTAACATCAAATCTTTTATAACGAACCAATTTGTGAGCATCAGATGCAACAAAACGAATTTCTTCTGCAGAAATTTCTATGTAAATTCCATTCATTACAGGTCGTAACTCATCGTCAGCAGTAGCAAACAAAGTTTTGTTAATTCCATTTAAAACCAATTCTGATTTTAAATTTAGTTGCGAGCCTTTTGCTTTTTTAAATGCAGGCAATTTTGGAAAATCATTTCCATCCTGACCAATTAATGAAAATTTTCCGTTTTGTGATAAAACATCTACATTAAAATTTTCAGTATTGATATTAAAAGTAAGTGGCTGTTCAGCAAATTCTTTTAAAATATCAAGTAAACGTTTTGCTTCAATTGCAATTACTCCTTCTCCTTCAACATTTGCTAACTCCATGCCTGTTATTAGAGTTGACTCTAAATCTGAAGCTGTTACTTTTAGATTTTTACCATCAACTTGAAACAAAAAATTATCAAGTATAGGCAAAGAGTTTTTTGAACTAATAACCTGTTTAATAGATTGCAAATGAGCGAATAACTCCGAACTAGATACTACAAAATTCATTTCTTTTTATTTTATTTTAATTGTACCAAAATTAATAATTGTAAAGATAAGAATGACTATAATTGCCATTAAATATTAACATTGATTATATTTTATCAACATTAAGATGGTGTTTTCTGAAAGAAATATTCAATATTCTTCATTAACGGATCAAATACATAATACTGACAAACAAGAACTTGCCTTTCGTTATTTAATATTCCATACATAGCATCGGGATCAGAAGTAATAGGTTTACCATTATCATCTAACGCACCTGAAAAATTTGGTCTTAAATATAATTTCAAGGTATTTACTTCACCTTTTTTATCTGTAACAGAAAGAATTGCTAATGGTTTTACTTGTAATAATGAATCTAATCTACTATCAGAAAAAAATTCATTTACATATGATTCGCATTTAACCTTTTTATAACCTGCAATAAATTCTTTAACTATTAATGAATTAAATCCGGTAACCTCTTTTTTGTTAAAATCCTGCAATCTAAAAATATTATTTCCATCATTAAATACTGTAAAAGCCTTATCGGGGGCATTTTGAATACTAACAGAAACTGATACAATATCAGAGTATGAATACATAAACACTGAATTATCCCGCCATAATTTTTCATCAACAAAATATCTTGTAGATAAATAACCTATAAAACCTGGTTTATGTGTAATAAATGGTACTGAGGAATTATCAAGTATCATATAAGTGCCTCCCTGATCTGCAGTTGGCTCACCTACATAATATGTTTTCACAAGATTTTCGCCCTGATATATTTCAACTTTTACAGATTTTGTAGCAAGTCGTTTTATTATATTATCTATTGATGGCTTTGGTACAGGAGATTTCATTTTAACAGAAGCAATAGTTTCTAGTAAAATTCCAATAGCATCCTGACGTGCTATATATTTATTATTAACTTTCCAATAACTATTTTCGCGGGTAAGAATTACCTGGTTGTTCTTTTTATCAACCATAAAAATTTTGGTTACCAATGCAGTATCTTTTACTGCAAAATCAGTCAATTCTTTTTTTGTTGTGCCTTTTTGCTGTGTAAAATAAACTACAGCTGCAATTATCAGAAAAATTAAAAAAATAATTAATACCAGTTTGTTTTTCATAACTATGCTGCAGTTTTTGTATATTTTCTTTTTCTTAAAATAGTAATTACAGTACCAAGAATAACAATTAGTACAATTGGAAATATTGTGTTAACAACTTGCCAGAATGTGCGGTCATCATCAATTTTAGTTTTATCTAACAATCTCAATTTAATCTCACGGGTTCTAAGATTCATGAATCCTGATTCATCCAGCATATAATTAATAACATTAAGCATGAATTCCTTATTGCCAAAAGTATCTCCGGTATATCTGTCAAATCCCAATGGATATGGCTTTGATGTAAATCCAATTTTTTTAACCTGATTTCTGATTATATCTCCATCGCCAATAACAACCATTTTTGTTGGTATACTGTTATCCTTAAAAACCATTTCACGGCTTTCAATAATTTCGGGTGGAACTCTGTTCTTAAATACACTAGTAAATGTACCTTCAAGTAATACTGCAACAGGTAAAAACTGCTTACCAAAATCGGCTTGATCAAGTTTTACTCTTACCAACTCCCAACCTATTCTTACAGGTGCATTCACTATTCTTGAATATTGTGACGAACTAAGCAACACGGTTTTTTTTACAGTAGCTTCATCCTCGCCAACAAAATCTACTGTATTAACAAATAAGCCTTTAACGAGGTTAATATTTCTACCTATTGGATGTGCAGATTGTGGCTGAAGTAAGGGAAAATATATCCAAGGCTTAGGTTCAAATCTTGGCTTTGCTCCGGCTATAGCAGTATTCAGTGGAATTACAGCCGACTGGATATCCTGAACCATATTTGGATTTACTCTTGCACCGTAATGAAAAAGCTGATCGTTAAGATTCAATTCTCTTATTGTAGCAAGATAAGGAAGACTGTCTACTTCAGCATTAACCTGATCGATTAACCAGATAACCTTACCTCCTAACATTATAAACTGATCAATAATAAATTTATCCTGCTCTTTAAATGCTGAATCAGGCTTTGCTATTATTATCATATCGTACTTATTATGTACACGAACACCTGATGAATCCTCAATACGCTCAGAAAGTGCATTTACCTTTCCATCAATTTTTACTCTTTCTACATTATAATATTCCGACAATGAATTTGAGATATCCTCAACTTCAGGTGATTCTAATTCGCTATGACCATAGATAAATGCTATATTTTGTCCGAATTCATTTTTTAATTTTCTGATTGCACTCATCAGAGAAAACTCTATTTCTTCTATCGACCCATTAATATTCTGCTCTTCGGTTTGATTAATACTTCCATTTAAAAAATTTACAGGTGCTTCAACATTTCGATAAGAAATAAGTGCACCCGGAAAAATTATTTTTTGTGATTCTGCTCCTTCTTTATCTTTTTCCTGTAAATTAATTGGCGACAATCCTTTATTAAACAATTCCTTATAAACATCATTGCGATCTTTTAAGTCGGTATTTTCGGATGGATTAATAAATTCATATTGTACATTATCACCTGCATAAACCCTGAATTCATCAAGCATTTCCTTAACACTATTCTGTAGTCTTTTATAACCAACAGGTAAATCGCCTGTTAAATATATCTTAACATAAATCACATCTTCTAGTTCTTCTAACATCTTAACAGTAGATGGAGCCAGAGTATAACGTTTTTCTGTTGTTAAGTCGAGACGGGCAAAGAAAAAAGAAGAAATATAATTTACAAAAATTATAATAGCAACAATCATTGCCAAATCAATAAAAGTTCTTCTCTTAAATGATTTTCGGTTTTTATTTTTTCCTGCTATTTCCATTTTCTTCTGGTTAAAACGGTTTTTGAAAAGAACAAGAAAACAGCAATAATGCTAATAAAATAAATAATGTCGCGCGAATCAATTACACCACGACTTATTGATCTATAATGGTCATTAATACCTAAACTAACAATAATTGAATCGAAGCTTTTTAATACCGGTAAAGTAGAAAGTGCATCGAAACCAAAATAAAACACAAAGCAGAATATCATTGATAAGATAAAAGCGACAATTTGATTATCTGTAATTGATGAGGCTAACAAACCAATTGAAACATATATTCCGGCAAGAAAAAACAAACCGATATAAGATCCCATAATACCGCCTGAATCTAAATTACCAACAGGACTACCCAAAAGGTAAACGCTTAAATAATAAATCACTGTAGGTAATAATGAAAGAAAAACAAGAAATAAACCAGAAAGAAATTTTGCAAAAACAATAGTAAAATCAGATAACGGACGAGTTAAAAGTAATTCCATTGTCCCAGTTTTCTTTTCTTCGCTAAAAAGACGCATAGTAACAGCAGGAACAAGGAAAAGGAAAACCCATGGAGAAATAATAAATAATGTATCAAGATTTGCATATCCCACGTCCAGTATATTAAAACCACCTGGGAATATCCACATGAATAAACTATTTATCAGCAGAAAAACAACAATTACAATATAACCTGTAATTGATGAAAAAAAATTTCCTATCTCTTTACTGAATAGTACTAACACTATTAAGATTATTTTTTAATGCGTGTAAAAATAATGCAATTTTTTGCCATTGCGAAACTTGAAATATTATAAATCATTCTGAAAAAATATAACAAATCGTTTGTTTCAATCAATCAATCTATTATGAAATAGAACAACAAAAGAATTTGCTGTTAAAGAAAGTTAAGAAAGTATATTTGTGCTGTCTGCTTTTTTAGATGTAGCAATACATTACCTTATTAAAACACACAAAAGAATTATTAAATATTTTAAAGAGACACTGAACTTAAATTATTAAAAACCGTTAAACAAACTATAAATAAAATTAGCTATTTCTGAACACGATAATTATTAAAACTATAACTAGTTTATTTTTTGTAGTTTTCTGTTTTCTACAATCAAACTCTCAAATTTTATTGAGAACAAATTCAATATGCGACTTCTCAGCTGTTTCGATAAATTCAGGGTTTAATGACTTTAACTATCTGGAAAAATTTAATTTTGAAGAATCATTTTATTACAGAAACAGATACAATAAAGATAGTAAAGAAAGAACTGTTTACAGTATTTTTTCTATATATAAAAAAAATACATCTATAGGCATCTGTCCATATGGTATTGACTTTGATTTAATGAGCGAACATTTCCAGAAGAAAAAAGCTAATACTTTCAGATACTGGAATAAAATAAGAATGGGATTTAAATTTTTAATTGAAAAAAATCTGAATGATCCAGATGAATTACCGATTGATTATATAATTCCTGAATTGTGTTTTTCATATCTTCATTTACCCCAATCTGCAAGGGGCGATCAAACAACCAAAGTAAGAAAAGGATCATTTATGTTTTCCATTTCTGTTACGCCATTAAAAAGATCGCTTACTTATTTAAAATTCAATGTTGGCTCGGTTTGGATGAGACCTTATTTTAAACAGGAGTCAATAGTTTTTAATCAAATGGAAAATTCATCCGGAATTAGCGTTGAAGTAGAAATCAACAAAAATGGATATAACCGTAGCAAAGTAGAATCCTCGAGAGATATTTACAGAGGAATTACACTATTTGGTGGACCGGAATACAATTTTTCACAAAGCAGAATCTTCCTTAATTTTGGAGTTTCTGTAACAACAGAGAATCATTAAGAATTGTTTTGCGTAAATATATTGTATCTTTGGTATTGAGTAATTTATAAATAATGCAATGAAAATTATTATTATAATAGTCTTTCTAACATTTATTGCTAAAATTTCCTTTGGTCAGTTAGGACTTACTATGCACGATTCATTAATTATAAAACAAAGAACATTTTACTCACCCGGACCAATTGGATCAGGACAAGGCCCTTTATATGTTTATACTTATTATTATTATTTCATAAATGGAGATTCAACTATTAATGGGACAAACTATAAAAAGCTTTATAAATATTCTACAAGCGCTAATTCTGAATTTAATTTTACTTCTTTAATATTTAATTCATTATTACTTGAAGATTCAAATTGTATTTTTCAAGGAACACCTGGTAGTATGTCTAAAATATTAGACTATAATTTACAAGTAGGAGATTCTTTTAAATTTATTGGCTACTCACCAAAACAAGTTTTAATAAGCATTGATTCTGTTTTAATAAATGGTGCTTATGCAAAAAGATTTAATTTTAATAAAAACATTAAATGGATAAAAGGTATTGGCGATGTTAATTATGGTGCAAGTTTTAGTAATTACGATTTTTTAAACCCTGTTCCGCCAATATGGGATTTCTGGGGGAGCAATTTTCTTTGTTATGCAGAATATTTAACACCAATTTATAACTTTGGCAATTATTGTAACTTACCATTAAATATTAATCAAGTAAACACTGAAAATGATTTTAGAATTTTTCCTAATCCAGTTTTCAATAATTTAAACATTGAAATTTCATCTTATAATAATTTTGAGTCAATTGAAATATATTCTATACTTGGCAAAAAGGTAAAAAGTATCCTTTTAACAAATGACAATATAGAAATAAAAGTTAGCGATCTTCCATCTGGAATTTATATTTTAAAAGCTGAAGATAAATCGCATAACATAATATCAAAACGATTTATTAAAGAGTAGATATTTCGACCTTTTTATAACACTTCACAAAATGTAGACGAAGTATAGATTCTTCACTTCGCTCAGAATGACAAAAACAATTAAACTGCAGCCTGCAATTTTTTTAGTGTAGATTTATCTAATTTGCTTTTGCAATAATCTTCGGTAATGTTTAAAGATTTTATTTTTGAAGTTGGTGAATCAAACATTGCATCGAGCATAATAGTTTCGCAAATAGAACGGAGTCCACGGGCACCAAGCTTAAATTCTATTGCTTTGTCAACAATATATTCTAAAGCTTTCTCATCAAATGTTAAATTTATTCCATCTATTTCAAAAAGCTTCATATACTGCTTTGTTAAAGCATTTTTAGGATCTGTAAGAATTTGTCTTAACGCAGCACGATCCAGTGGATGCAAGTATGTTAGCAATGGCAAACGCCCAATTATTTCAGGTATTAAACCAAATGCTCTTAAATCCTGAGGGGCAATATATTTTATTAAATTGTCACGGTCAATCTGATCTTTATCGCGACTGGCATGGTATCCAACAACTAAAGTATTTAACCTTTTGCTTATTTTTTTCTGTATTCCATCAAAAGCACCACCACAAATAAAAAGAATATTTTTTGTATCAACTTCTATAAATCTTTGCTCGGGATGTTTTCTTCCACCTTGTGGTGGAACATTAACAACAGAACCTTCGAGTAATTTTAATAGTCCCTGTTGAACACCCTCACCTGAAACATCTCGTGTTATCGAAGGGTTATCTCCTTTTCGTGCAATTTTATCTATTTCATCAATAAATACAATTCCAATTTGTGCACGTTTTACATCATAATCGGCAGCTTGCAAAAGTCGTGATAACAAACTTTCTACATCTTCGCCTACATAACCAGCTTCAGTAAGAACAGTTGCGTCAACAATGGTAAAAGGCACATCAAGCATTTTAGCAATTGTTCGTGCCAAAAGTGTTTTACCTGTTCCGGTTTCACCAACTAAAATAATATTTGATTTTTCTATTTCAACTTCGTTATCTGTCTGTTCCTGAAAAATTCTTTTATAGTGGTTATAAACAGCTACTGATAAAGATCTTTTTGCATCCTCCTGTCCGATTACATATTGATTTAAAAATTCAAATATCTGAATCGGTTTCAGTAACTTTTGTTTTGGTGCAGCCTTTTTTGTCGATCTATGGCTTTCTTCTGTAATAATTTGCTTTGCCTGATCTACACAGCTATCGCAAATATGTCCCGACATACCTTCAATCAGCATTCCGGCTTCTTTGCGACTACGACCGCAAAACGAACATTTATCCATTAGTAAATAAAATTTGAAAATTTTTAAATTATACCCTTAGATCTGCCGCGGCGGACGCTCAGGGGGGACTAATTAAAAATTATTTTTTCTTTTTATCGCGAACTAAAACCTCATCAATTAAGCCATATTCTTTTGCTTCAATGGCTGTCATCCAATAGTCGCGGTCGCTGTCTTTTTCAATTTTAGCAAAAGTATTTCCTGAATGGTGTGCTAAAATTTCGTAAAGCTCCTTTTTCAGTTTTAAGATTTCGCGAGCTGTTATTTCAATATCACTTGCCTGTCCTTCGGCACCACCCATTGGCTGGTGAATCATAACACGGCTGTGAGTTAATGCTGAACGTTTACCTTTTGCGCCGGCTGTTAAAAGAATTGCTCCCATTGAAGCCGCCATTCCAGTGCAAATTGTTGCAACATCAGATCCAATATATTGCATAGTGTCATAAATACCTAATCCTGCATACACAGAACCACCAGGGGTATTGAAATATATCTGAATATCTTTATTTGGATCGCTACTTTCTAAAAATAACAATTGAGCCTGAATAATATTGGCAACATCATCATCAATTGGTGCACCTAAAAAGATAATACGATCCATCATTAATCTTGAAAAAACGTCCATTGTTGCAATGTTTAACTGACGCTCTTCAATAATTGTTGGAGAAATATAGCTATTTGTTACAGATTTATAACTATCGAAAATAGAACTGCTAATTCCTTTGTGCTTTATTGCATATTTTCTGAATTCGCTATTATCTTTCATCTTATTAATTTTAATTTGGTTTTTACAATTTGCGGAACTCTTCTGGAGTAATTTCTTTTATTTCCAAATTTATTGATTCTTTCACAAATTCTAACACTTTATCTTCAACTTTTTTCTCTTCGATACGTTTTTTCTCTTTTTCGCTTGATAAAATTCTTTTTGCCATTTCATCAAGATATTCATCAGGTACGTTATTCATTCCATATTGACGGAACTGCGCCATAGCCACCTGTTTAGCCAACTCGTTAACTTCTTCTTCAGTAATTCTTAAATCGTTTTCTTTAATAAATTTTTCTTTAACAAGTTGCCATTTAATATCTTCCTGAAATGCAGGATATTCTTTTTCTAATACCTCATCGGTAAGTTCTTTCTCACTGGTTTTCTTTAACCATTTTTTCAAGAAATCGTTTGGAAGTTCGAAAGTTGCCTGTGCCATTAACTGTGCACGAATATCAGCTTTAAGTTTATATTCACTTTCAGCTTTATAGCTTTCAGCTATTTCTGATGATATTTTTTCTAAAAATTGTTCTTCAGAAGTAACTACATCTTTACCATATATTTTATCCCAAAGTTCCTGATTAATTTCAGCATCAACAAAAGAACTAACCTCTTTTACTGTAAAACTAAAATTATTTGTGGTTAATACTAAATCCTGTTTTTTCTGATTTAATAAACCTGCTATTTCATCATCATTTGGAAATGCCTTATTAATATCAAAGCTTACATACTGATTAACAGCTAAACCAATAAATTGCTTTTTAATTTCTTCATCTTTAATAACAGAAACAAGCATTTTTGATTCCTCGTTAACTATACCGCCTTCAAATTCTTTACCTTCATCATTTAACTGTGCCATACGCCCTTTAAGCATTGATTTTTCATCGCTTTGATCGGTAGGCATATATGATCCGTAATTTCTGGTATAATAAGTTTTAAAATTATCAATTGATTCCTGATCAACAGATAAATTATACTTTGGAAGTTTTACTTTTTTGTCAATTTTAACATCAATAACAGGTGAAAGCCCAATTTCAAAAGAAAATTCGAAAGTTGGCTCATTATCTAAATCAATTTTATCTAGATTATTATCATTTGCTAAAGGTTCGCCAAGAATATTAATTTTATTTTCTACAACATAATTCCAAAGCGAATCAGATAAAATCTTATTTACTTCATCAATTAATACATTTTTACCATACATCTTTTTTACTAACCCTGTAGGAACCATTCCTGGTCTAAAGCCTTTAATACTTGCTTTTTTTCTGATGTCGCGCATTGCTTTCTCAACTTTCTCTTCGTAGTCAGCTTTTTCAATTTTTACATTCAAAATTGCATTTAATGCGTCGATGTCGGTCTTTGTAATATTCATTGCTTATCTAAATTTTTAATTTTAAAACCGCCGCAAATTGATATTTGCAGCGGTTCCATTTTTCAGTTTTTATATGTGCGGGTGAAGGGACTCGAACCCCCACACCTTGCGGCACCAGATCCTAAGTCTGGAGCGTCTGCCAATTCCGCCACACCCGCAAAAAACGGTTGCAAAGTTAAAAGTTTTTATTTATAAATTGTATCTTTTTCAAAAAAAAGTACTCTAATTTTGTAAATTGAAAGAAGTTGTGTTAATTTGTTTAAATTAAATTTTTGTAACAACAAACTACTATGAGATTAATCCTTAGTTTCTTACTTATTACTTTTGCGGCTTTTAATTTGTTTTCGCAAACAGAAGTTGAAGTTATTAATCAGACAAATAAGAATGCTCTTGATAGTAATCAGGTAAAATGGCAAGCAGCATTAATTAAAGACTCGCTCTTGCAAGTCAATAAAAACAAGATAGTTAACGTAAGATGGGCATCTAAAGTGGTCAACTTCTCATCGCAATTTTCAAAAAAAGAAAAGGCCGCTTATCAGGTTTTAGGGAAACCTAATGTATTACCAATTGGTGGAGATGCAAAAACCGCATGGTGCGTTAAAGAAAAAGACGGTAAAGAATCTGACAATGATACTTACATCAGAGTAAGTTATGAAAACCCTTCAAGGGTTCAGCAAGTTGCTATTGCAGAAAGCTTTAACCCCGGTGCAGTTACTAAAGTTACTGTATATGGTGTTAAAGGCGAACAACAGGTTATTTATGAAAAACCTGCACAAAATTTAGGTATAAAATGTAGGATGATGAATATTATTTTGCCACAGGCAACAGAGTTCTACGTTTCTGAAGTTGAAGTAAGGCTTGATCCTATTGCAGTAATCGGTAGTAATCAGATTGATGCTATTGGAGTTTCAGAAAATAAAGATTCTATTACATGGAGTATTAATTTAATTCCTATGGTAGAATTTCCAACTATTGCAGAAAATTTAGGCGAATCAATTAATTCAATTTATGACGAGGTTGCTCCAATGATTTCTCCTGATGGCAAAACCATTTATTTCTGTAGAAAATTACATCCTGAAAATGCTGGCGGTTTTAATGATGAAGATGATATATGGTATTCTAAAAAAGATGATAATGGCAAATGGCTACCTGCAAAAAATATTGCAGCACCTTTAAATAATAAGTTTAATAATTTTGTACAATCAATTACCCCTGACGGCAACTCTCTGTTAGTTGGCAATTTATACAACAAAGATGGTTCAACTGGTGCAGGAGTTTCTTTAACCTATAAAACAAAACAAGGTTGGGCATTACCTGAGAAGCAAGTTATTGATGACTTTTTAAATCTAAATCCATTTGCTAATTATTTTCTTTCTAATGACGGAAAATATCTTCTTATGGCTATTGAGAAAAACGATTCTTATGGCGAACTCGACATTTATGTAAGTTTCCGTAAAGGAGATAATAAATGGTCAAAACCAATTAATCTAGGTCCAATGATTAATTCATGTGTAAATGATTATAGCCCATTTTTGGCTGCTGATGGAGTAACATTATATTTTTCTACAGCAGGAATATCAGGATATGGATTAGAAGATATTTTTGTTACAACCCGTTTAGATGACACATGGCAAAACTGGAGTGAACCACAAAATTTAGGCGCAAAATTAAACAGCGCTTCATCAGATTCTAAATATAATATTCCAGCATCAGGTGAGTTTGCATTTTTCTCAACTTCAAATAAATCTATTGGTAAAAATGATATTTTCAGAATAAAACTTCCTACTAAGATTAAACCTAATCCTGTAGTTTTAATTTCAGGAAAAGTTATAAATGAAAAAACTAATCAACCTGTTGACGCCAGAATAATTGTTGAAGAATTACCAAGTGGAAAAGAAGCTGCAATTGCTCGTACCGACCCTAATACCGGTGAATTTAAAATTATACTTCCGGCAGGTAAAAAATACGGATTCCGTGCTATTGGTCTGGGTTTCTTTGAAGTTAACAAAAACATTGATTTAAGTGATGTAAAAGAATATACTGAAATTGAAGACGAAATGTTAAGAATGTCGCCAATTGAAGTAGGATCAGTTGTTAGACTTAATAATATTTTCTTTGAATTTGCTAAAGCAACATTATTACCTGAATCATTCCCTGAACTTGACCGTACTGCAGATTTTCTTAAATCAAATAATAATATTGAAATTGAAATTGGCGGACATACCGATGATTCTGGATCTGACGTTACAAATCAGAAACTTTCAGAAAAAAGAGCTCAGTCTGTTGCTACCTATTTAATCGGCAAAGGCGTTGACACAAAACGCATTACTGTTGTTGGTTATGGTGAAAGCCGTCCTGTAGCATTTAATACCGATGAAGAAGGTCGCGCAATGAACCGTCGTGTTGAATTTAAGATCATGAAAAAATAACCCATAAATATTTTCAGCTATGAAATACTTCAAACAAAACGAAACTCTAAACGGTGACTCATGTGTAAACCTATATTCAGGAATTACTCAGGAAGCATTAAATACCGAAGTAGATAAATTTTTTAAATCTTCAGGCTATAAATTAAAAGATGGCATTCCAGGTAATGCTACATACGAAAAAGGAAATAAAACCATGAGAATATTGTTTGGTGCTTTTGCTAAACATTTTCTTTTTCAGGCAAAAACATATGCTAATGAACCTGATACAGTAAAAGTAACTGTAGTAAAAGGAACAAATGGTATAGCCGGCGGCTTGGTTGGAATGAAACAGGTTAAAGACGAATTAGCCAGAATCTCAAGGGAACTTCAGAATATTTAAGCAATAGCTTATTTAGTAAAACAGGAAGAGAATTAATTTAATATTAGTTCTCTTTATTCTTTATACCAACTAGCATACATTGTATAGCTATTTGCTATTCTTTCTATTTGTCCGACAACTAAAGAAGGATCTACATTCTTAATTTTTTTAGCAGGTATGCCTGCGTAAACTGAGCCTTCTTCTACGACTGTATTTTCAGAAACTACAGCTCCTGCTGCAATAACTGAATTACTATGAATTATTGCACCGTCCATAACAATTGCTCCCATTCCAATTAGAACATTGTCGTGAATAGTACAACCATGTACAATCGCATTATGTGCAATTGATACATTGTTACCAATTACTGTTGGTGCTTTCTTATAAGTGACGTGTACTATTGCTCCATCCTGAATATTTACTTTATTTCCAATTCGAATTGTATTTACATCTCCCCTTACTACTGCATTAAACCAAACACTACATTCGTCGCCCATAACAACATCTCCAACAACTGTAGCATTTTCTGCAAAAAAACAATCTTTACCAAATATAGGTTTAATCCCTCTCAGTTCTATAATCAACGCCATATTAGTATTAAATAAATATTAATCTGTATTTTTAGCTGGCAATCTCTTTCTTAAGAAGCAATATTATTTTATTTAACAATTGTTCAGAAAGCTGTACAATTGGCGGTATTTTTTCAACCTCTTTCATCTCTTTTGCCAACCTTTGAATTTCGTTTATTTTATTTTCAAGAAGTTTCATTCCAAGATAAGAAAGAGCCGGCTTCATTTTATGCGCTATAGTAGTAATTTGTTGCCAATTCTGATTTTCAGTTGCAGTTTTTATCTGACCCATTTCCTCTAATGTTTTCTCAATAAAAACAGTCAGCATTTTTTCAATTGTTTGCTTACTTCCTTTTGAGATTCCTTTAAGAACCGACAAATCAAACAGATTTTCATCTCTTGAATTAAGTATCACATCATTATCATTAAATCTTTCGTGGCTATGAGAAAAATTAGCATTTGCCATACCTAAAGAATTAGCAATTTTATGAAATAATACTTGTGATTTAAAAGGTTTTGATATAGTATCATTCATTCCAGCTTCTATATATTTCCTATGATCTTCGCTATAAGCATTCGCAGTAATTGCAATTATTGGTGTTTCACTAACAGGTTTTTTAAAGTCTTTTCTAATTTGACGTGTTGCCTCAACTCCATCCATTATGGGCATTTGAATATCCATTAACACCACGTCATATCTTGTTGTTTTTAGTTTCTCAATAACACCTAATCCATTTTCAACAATGTCAATCTCAAATCCCCAGTCTTCAATCATCGACTGAACTACCATCTGATTAAAAACCTGATCTTCTGCTAATAAAACTCTAATTTTATCAATTGAATTAAAATTCATTTTATCATTAGCATCTTCTTCCAAAAACAAATCACCCTCCTCGCTTAATGAAAATTTAATTTTAAATGAAAACACTGATCCTCTTTCTGGTATACTAGATATTTCTAATTTACCTCCCATTAATTCAATAAGTTTATTAGAAATAACTAATCCTAGACCCGATCCACCACTTGTTTCTGTAGATATTGGTCGGTTGTTAGCAAAACTACCAATAATCTCTTTCATTCGTTCGGTTGTTATACCTATACCAGTATCAGAAACTTCGAAATTAAAAGTACAATACTCATTACATCCTGATTGCTTAGCGACTTTTATTTCGACTTTACCTTTTTCTGTATATTTTATTGCATTTTCAACTAAATTTAAAAGAATCTGATTTAACCTTGCCGAATCTCCCTTTACATAATAATCATCGCCATAAACAACATAGTCTGATAATAATTCTATTCCCTTCGACCTTACATTATAAAACTGATTATTAATAACTGATGATATAACATCTTTAAGACTAAATGTTTTATTCTGTAATGCAATTTCACCTGATTCAATTTTAGAAATATCCAGCAAATCGTTTACAATAACCATTAAATTTTCAGCTGACTTAATTATAACATTTAAAAAATTAAATTGCTTTTTTGTAAGATCTGTTTTTAATAATAATTCTGACATGCCTATTATTGAATTCATTGGAATTCTGAAAGCATGGCTCATATTTGCAAGGAAAACTGTTTTGGCTTTGTTTGCTTCTTCAGCTTTTTTCCGTTCGATAGTTATTTCTTCTTGTGCAGCTTTTCTTTCACGCATGTCTCTTACCACAAGAAAAAGCATATCTTTTCCATCCCATTTACCAAGAGAATAAGTAGTTTCTGATGCAATCATTTCTCCGGTAGCAGATAGTAAAGGAAAAAATGAAAGCATTGTTTTTCCTTTAAATGCTTTTTCAAGAGTATTTTTAATATCAAATGAAAGTTCTGCAGGGTGAATCTGACTTATGTACATATTAGAAAGATCTTCATCAGAATATCCTAATTTTTGTGCAGCAATAGGGTTAAAATGAATTATTCTGCCATCGGTATTAACAATAAACAACATATCGTTTATTCCCTTAAACAAACTCTCAAAATTAGTTTGATGTTCACGAAGTAAATTTTCAGAATCTAAACGACCGATAACACCTCCAATTTTTGCACTTACTGCCTCAACTGTTTCTGTAACAATATTTGCGGGAGTTCCTTCTTTTTCAGAAATTAAAACTAAAAGAGCTACAATTTCTCGATTAAGTTTTACAGGTGCTGTTATAAAAGAATTTGCTTTACTGATACTATCAAAAATTAAAAACTCATCACGATTATCTGATTTTTTTATTAAACTTATATGCTCACTCAATGCAAGTTCAACTTCAGGCGAAGAATTTTTAAAAATATTTGCAGTCGACTTAAATGATGAAGGCAATCCGATTTCATATTCAAATTGCAAGTCATTATTTGATGATAAAATATATACAGCACCTCCAAAGAAACAATCTATTCTTATAAGATGTTCAAGTAATACATGAACTGCTTCACGTAAACTTAATGTAATACTTAATTCATTTGCAATTTCTTTTTGTAGTGTAATCAGAAATTCTGCGTCAGAACCGTGTTTTGTGTTAATTTCTTTTATTTTATTCATGATAATATATTGTTATCAATAATAATATTTTCCGTCAAACGAATATCATAATTAAGACATTACAATATATGAAAATTCCATATAATAATAAAAAACAAATGTCAACATATGTAATTATTTGGTAAAGGCTAATTTTTTACAATATAATAATAAACAATAATACAGATAACTTTTATCTAATGCCCTTACCAGATGTGTTTTTCAAATAAATGTTAAGTGCCTCTTCAGCTTCTTTAAGCTGGGTAATATCCATAACATTTCCTATTATATATGAATCTTTTCCTGATTCATCGCTTACAACTTTATATTTATCACTTACCCAACGATATTCTCCTTTTTTATGTCTTATTCTGTATTCAATAATAAATTCTGTTTGCAACTGAGGAATAGCCTTAACCATTTTTGCAATAATATTTTCTGCTTTACCTATATCATCAGGATGCAATAATGACATTATTTCGCCTGCATTCATAGAATAAAACTCCTCTGGAGTAAAACCTAATAGTTGTGCTAATGCAGAACTTATATATTCGTAATTACCGGTTTTTATATTTAATTTATAAAGAATCTGACGTGAATTATCTAAAATCTCTCTGAAGTTTACTTCATTCATCCTGCTTTTTTCAAGTAAAAATGCATTATCAGTAAGTTCGTGAATCATGCAAAAACCACCAGGTAATTGGTTATCTGAACTATAAACAGGCGTAAAAATTGCATTTAAATATAAAGACTGGTTTTTATTGATAAAGTAATTTCCAGTAAATGTATTTTTCTCGCCTTGTAAGCAAGACTTAATAGATTCTTTAAAATCCTTATTATATTCGGTTTCCAGTAGGTTAAAACCAATAATTTCATTTCTTGGAAGAAGAAGAATATTTTCATATTTCTCATTACAATCACTGATAATACCCTCATTTGAAAAATAAAAAATTCCAAACGGACTATTGTCAAATATTAAATGATAGCTTCTTTCCTGCTCCAGAATAGCTTTTTCAATTTGTTTTCTTTGTGTAATGTCACGAACAACCGCTAAAACATAATCTTCTTTGTTAAAAGAAAATTTATTTAATGTAACTTCGGTATCAAATGGTTCTTTTCCATTTTTAATATGCGTCCATTCAAAAAATTGTGGCTTATTGCTTAATGCGAGGTCAATTTTTTCTCTTGCCATTTCTCTTGATGAACGACCATTTGGTTGAAAAGTAGGTGAGAATCTGTAATGAAATGGGGTATGCATAATCAAATCTTCAAGGCTTGATTGATAAAGATCCAAACTCTTCTGATTACAATCAATAAACTTATCATCTTTAATTATTAAGTAAGCATCATTTGCAGACTCAAAAAGTGTATGATATTTATTTTCTCTTTCAATCAATTCATTTTCAGCTTTACGATATCTTGTAATATTTCTTGCAATACCTTCAATTGCAATTAATTCCCCTTCTTCATTCTTTACAGGTATTTCTTTAATTTCCAAATAACTAATGGCACCGTTATTATTTTTTACCTCTACTTCAAAAGGGGGTTGCTTAAGATCATTATATGCAAGCTGATTATGTCTGTCAAAGCAATCGTCGTATAATTTTGAAGCTCCTACTTTTCTAAAAGTTTCAACAAAATCTACTTTTGAAAATCCAAGTACGTTAGTTACAGACGAACTTAAGTATTTAAAAGGTTTACCTTTTTCATGTCTGTAAAAGAAATAGTCATCCTTTAAATTATCAACAACAAGCCTGTAATTCTTTCTACTTACTTTTAATGAATCTTCTAATTCTTTAAATTTATTATATGGTTTACCTAATAAAAAAAACAATATTACAGAAAGGGATACCAAAATAAAAAACCAGCGATATGTTTGAACAAGATACCAAACTACAGTATTTTGAATAGCTATATCAAGAAAAAAATCTGAGAATAATGAAAGTACAATTAATGATGTCAAAAAGAAAACCCCTGTAACTTTTAACTTCCAATTATTTTTAATATTTATTTTCATGATTGGATTAGTGTTTATCTTATTCGATCAATAGAACGAATTAATTTCTCATCCTTTCTAATAAATCGATAAGCAAAATAAGCAAGTATTGCTGATACTAAAGGAAAAGCTATTGAAATTTTATAATTAGTTAAAACATCTTTCATCTGCCCCGAATCCCATACAAAATAGATTAAAAGAAGTTGAAATAAAACAAGCAGAACAATATTTATCAGACATGATTTCATTTGTAATTTTCTATTACCAAACAAGAAAATATTTATTAATAACATTATTGAATTAATTATCAATAATATTAACGAGAACAAAGAAACCGATTGCAAATCAAGTATAGATTCAGATTTCATGTCTGCAAATAAAAAATCAATAACCATTTTATCTGGTAATATATATGAAGCAACGGGTAAAAAAATCATAGCAAGCTGAAAAGCAAATGCAAAAAACAAAAAAACCGTTTGAATTCTTTGTATCATAAACCAATTAACTTTAATACAAACCTAATAAAAAAGACACAAGTTCACAACTTATTTTTCACAAATAAAATATGACTTATTATTTTCAAAATTTTGTTTTTCATTGGATATTGTTAATATTTAAGCTACTTTCGTAATATAAATTTAAAATTGCATTATTATTCTAAGATGGTAAACATCTCTTCAAATATTCATGATTTCATCAATAGAATTCTTATCTGGAGGCTTAAACATATTAGCGACAAATATTTTATAATTTTTCTTAGTATTTTGGTCGGAGCTTTAGCAGGACTTACAGCAGTCCTAATTAAAAATACTGTACATTTTATCAGCTATTTACTTACCTACAACTTCTCAGACAAATATCAGGTTTTACTTTATTTGGCATATCCTGCAATTGGAATTCTAATTGTAATTGTTCTTTTAAAATTTATTATTAAGAAAAAACCAAAGCCTGAAATTCCTAATGTTTTATATGCAATCTCAAGATTAGATGGAAAACTAAAAGCTTCTAATATTTATACAACAATACTTGCAAGTACAATAACAGTTGGATTTGGTGGTTCTGTTGGACTAGAAGGACCCTCCGTAACAACAGGTGCATCGGTAGGTTCTTCGCTTGCTCAACTTTTAAGATTAAGCTACAAACAAACAATCCTGCTAATTGGATGCGCAGGTGCTGCTGCAATTGCATCATTATTTAAAGCTCCTGTTACGGGGATAGTTTTTGCTTTAGAAATTTTCATGCTCGATTTAACAATGGCTTCTATTTTACCATTGCTTATTTCTTCTGTTACCGGTGCATTGGCTTCTTACCTTTTCTTTGGGCAAGATGTTATTTATGATTTTCAATTAATAAGCAAATTTAACATTAGAGAAATACCATATTATTTAGTATTAGGACTTCTTACAGGATTATTTGCTGTATATTTTACTGCAATTCAAATACAAATAAAAAAACTTTTCAAGAAAATATCCTCATGGATTGTAAGATTATTAATTGGAGGAACTATACTTGGAATACTAATATTTTTTATGCCATCACTATTTGGCGAAGGATACCAAACTGTAAATTCAAGTTTACATGGCGATTATTCATATTTATTTGAACACAGTCAGTTTTATGCATATAAAGACAGTATTTATTCTGTAATACTAATGTTTCTGGCACTTGTTATTTTTAAATCAATAGCAACAGCTGTTACATTTGGTGCAGGCGGAGTTGGCGGTATATTTGCTCCAATACTTTTTTTAGGAGCAAATCTTGGGTTTTTATTTGCAAAACTTTTCGAAGTTTTTGGCATTAAAATTCAAGCCAGTAACTACGCACTAGTTGGCATGGCAGGACTTCTATCTGGAGTTATGTATGCTCCATTAACTGGAATATTTTTAATCGCAGAAATCACTAATGGTTATGAACTTATTTTCCCGTTAATGCTGGTATCTACTATTTCTTATGCTATTGCCAGAGGTTTTAATCCTCACTCAATTTACACTAGAAAACTTGCAAAAGATGGGAATCTGATAACACACAACAAAGACAAAGCAGTACTTTCAATGATGAAAGTGGAGAAGCATATCGAAACAAATTTTAGAACAGTAAAACCTACAGATACACTTAAAAGACTTACAGAAATAATTAGTAACTCAAATAGAAATCTTTACCCAATTACCGATGAAGAAAATAATTTCCTTGGAATTGTTTTTTTAGATCATATAAAGCATATCATATTTAAACCAGAATTTTATGACACACTCTTGGTAAAAGATTTAGGGTTTATACCACAAGTAACGGTTTCACCTGAAGATACAATGGAAGAAGTTGTGAAAAAATTCCAGGAATCGGGTAACTTTAATATAGCCGTTGTAAAAGATGGGAAATATCTGGGATTTGTATCACGCGCAAATATATTTTCAGCTTATCGTAAAAAGCTGAATTATTTTTCAGAAGAATAATTTTTTAAGTGATATCCAAAGAGAACAAGTAAGTTAATTATTGAATACTTGAAATTAAACTGTTTTTATAATTAACTATTTTTGACCAGTAAATTATCCAGAATACTAAACCAATAAGTGCTGCAATTATTCCTAAATATGGCACCATTGCACAACAGTTAAGTATACATGAAGTTTTACCAGTTGAATAAGCAAAGTTACTTTCATCTTCTGGTAAATTTCTTTTAATATATTCTGCTTTTAAAGAATCAGAAATTGCTTTTACTACAATAAACTGCCAAACCATTCCAAAACCCGGAATAAACATCATCCAGACAGCATTAGGTTTCATTTTCTGATTTTCTTCACTTACTGCTTTTAAGGTATTTTGAAGAGTTGTGATATAAAGTATAGCTAGTAAAATAGCTAGCCCACAAAAAATTAATAAAGCAACAATTAAAATTATTTCCGATTCACCTAATGCCATAATATTATATTTTTTAGTTTAACAAATGTATCAAAATAAAATTGTTTGAAGAAAAGCAATACTAAGCATGGACACTTAGATATAATTATTATTAAATGCTTAATTGTATGGGTTCTAAACAGGATTTTGTCAGCTCATATACTTTAGGTTGTAAGCCCAAAGCAAAATAAAGATAATTGGCAACAACCACAAATAGCTAAAACTAAATCCAACAAAGATTAAAAATGAAGCAATTGGAACTAATTGTCCCAATACAAAATATAAAAACCCCTTTTTTCTTAAATTCCACATCCACATTAGACCTACAAAGCTTATTAATGCAGATACAATAACTATTACTCCTAATATAATTGAGTTTTCTACTAATTTATTTGCAAACACAAGTTGCCCACCAAAAGCATTATTTAGATTATTAACTGCTTTTTCAAATCCATCAACTTTATCTAAACCGTTACTCTGATTAATATTTGCTTCTGCAATATTTAGAAACTCAATACCGGTGAATATTTTAAATACGCCTGAAATTATTGAAAAAGCTACATCAATAAAGCCAACAATACCAATTATTACTATTAACCGAGAGCGCTTAATAAAATTATTCACAATATTTTTTATAAAAAAAGAGCTGTCAAAAATTGACAGCTCTAAAATTTAATAATTTTTTTTAATTACTGAATGCTATCATTTAATTGTTGCATAGCGTTGTCTAGTTCACTACCAAATTCATTAAGTGTACCTTCGAAAGATGGTACTTGACTTACTGAATACATAAAATAACCTAAAAGTAAAACAACAACTACGTTAATAATTAAACCTGTCATTGCTAAACCTTTTCCACCACCTGTTGCACCTAATTTCTTCATACCCATGAAGCTTAATAGTAAGCCAACAATAGCTATTACCAAACAAACACCAAGTGAAATAAAACCGTTTCCACCAGCAGCCTGAACAATAGCAGCAGCGCCCCAAACGAACCAAATACTAACGATCATCAATAACGAGAGAATAAATCCAACGATTGCTAATCCCTTACCCTGAGGTTTTTGTGTAGTTTCTTCCATAATTTAAAAGTTTTAGATTAATAATAAGTTTTCGGGAGCTAAAGTATAACATCTTTTTTTTCCAGCCAAACTAATATTATATTTTTTATTCACATGTGTTTTATAAATATTTTTTGACATTAGATGTATCGTGTGTATTGTAAAAGCTTAACTTTGGCACTGTTTCATTTTTATACATAAATATTTATTCACAATGGAAAAAGATATAAAAATATTTGATCTTATCGAAGAAGAGCATAACAGACAGCTCCATGGTATCGAACTAATCGCTTCAGAGAATTTTGTAAGCCAACAAGTGCTGGAAGCAATGGGTTCAGTTTTAACAAATAAATATGCCGAAGGTTATCCCGGCAAACGCTACTATGGTGGTTGCGAGATTGTTGACCAAACAGAACAACTTGCAATTGACAGAATTAAACAACTTTTTGGTGCCGAGTATGCTAATGTTCAGCCTCATTCAGGTGCTCAGGCAAATGCTGCAGTTATGCTTGCAGTTTTAAAACCAGGCGATAAATTTATGGGATTAGATTTATCTCATGGAGGTCATCTAACTCATGGTTCACCGGTTAATTATTCTGGTATTCTATACCAACCTTTTGCATACAGAGTAAAAGAAGATACCGGATTAATTGATTATGAAGAAATGGAAAAACTAGCTTTTGAGCATAAACCAAAAATGCTTGTTGCCGGTGCTTCTGCATATAGTCGCGATTGGGATTATGCCCGCATGAGATCAATTGCTGATAAAATTGGTGCTTTATTAATGGCAGACATTTCACATCCTGCCGGATTAATCGCAGCAAAAGAACTAAACAACCCATTCCCACATTGTCACATTGTTACATCTACTACACATAAAACTTTAAGAGGACCAAGAGGTGGAATTATATTAATTGGTATCGATTTTCCAAATCCATGGGGATTAAAAACTCCAAAAGGTGAAATTAAAATGATGTCTGCTTTGATTGACTCTGCTGTCTTTCCTGGAATTCAAGGTGGTCCTCTCGAGCATGTTATTGCATCAAAAGCAGTTGCATTTGGCGAAGCATTAAATCCTTCTTACAAAGAATACATAAAACAAGTTAGAAAAAATGCAGTTAAAATGGCTGAAGAATTTGTTAATAAAGGATATAAAGTAATTTCAGGTGGAACAGATAACCATTTGATGCTTATCGATCTTCGCACCAAATTTCCCGATATTACAGGAAAACAAGTTGAAAATACCTTAGTTAAAGCGCATATTACCATCAATAAAAATATGGTTCCATTTGATACACGTTCACCATTTCAGGCTTCAGGTATTCGTGTTGGAACTCCTGCCATTACAACTCGTGGAATGAAAGAAGAACATATGCCAATTATTGTTGATTTAGTTGACAGAGTAATTTCAAATATTACAAACGAAGATGTAATTAACAAAACCGGTAATGAAGTAAACGAAATGATGAAGCAATTCAAATTGTTTGCTTACTAAAACATATTTTCTTATTTAATAACCGTTCGATAAATAAATCGAACGGTTATTTTATTTTTTAAATAATATTAATGCTGCAAAACAAGTTATTTATAACTGAACCTCCCCTAAAAAATAAAGTCATATGAAATCAATAATCTTTCAAACAATATTATTGTCAGTAATAATTCTATTTTCCAGTCTTTCAAATGATAATAAAGTAACAGAAAAAAAACTTGGAATTGAAGACGCTGTAAACAAAGGTCTGATAAGAGCCACTGTTAAAGGAAAAGGAGGTCATGGAGGTGAATGTATCAGTCTTAATATTATTAATATTACTTCTGTTGATACTACAATATATGTAGAGGCTGGAAGAAGGTTAAATTCTGTAGATTCTACTGTTCAGGATATTTTGGTTGTAAAAGAGATCCCTATTCTTGTAAAAGCCGGTGAAGAAAAAAATATTAATATTTATGGATTTTGTTGTCAGGCTTCAAATCACTCTCCTTCTACCAATGAAAAATTTGATATAGGACATATGGCTGATAGCGGACTTGTTAAACTTGCTAAGTTTTTAGACAAAAATTCATTTGAAGATGGGATAATGCAAAATGCTGTTTGGGTTATTTCAGACAATCACCCATTATCTTCTGTAGGATCATCCAATTCTAACAAAAGAAAAGAATTAAAAAAATTACATAATCTTTTAGCTACAATAAAAAATTTACCTATAGATTTCTCCTGGTATTCATTAACATTTAAACCAGATACAGCACGATTGTTTTCGGGTGTTCCTGATTCTTTATATGGAGACATTGAATATAGCATATGGAAAAACAGTAGTGTTTCATTAACACTTAGCGATTCTATCGGACACGTTGTTAAAAGATTTTTTGCAAATAAACCTCAGAACCCAGATAAATATACTTATGAGATTAAAACATCGGTTTTTGGTTATCCTAAAGGAAAATATTTTGTAAGATTATTCGCTAATGATCAAATGAAACTAGAGAAAAAGATTGAACTTTAGTTTTAAACCATTTTTAAAAATATAATAAATGCTGAAAATATAAGCATTGTTAAATTTATTGTATTTTTACAATACAAATTTTAATACACTTCAATTAGATATTTATAATATGTCAGACAAATTTTCCATTATTGGAATTAAAAGATTATACCAGATTATTGAAAAAGATTTTAGCGAAAAAAATGAAATATTTGGTATTCCTGAAGAGCTTTTTTTCAGACCATCTATAAACGATACTTTTAAAATATCGCGTTACGGACAAATTTTAGAAACACCTATTGGAATTGCTGCAGGTCCACATTCTCAGATGGCACAGAATATTATTTCGGCCTGGCTTTGTGGTGCAAGATATATTGAATTAAAAACCATTCAAACACTTGACGAAATAAATGTTTCCAAACCTTGCATCGACATGCAGGATGAAGGTTATAACTGCGAATGGTCACAGGAACTTAAAATTCACGAAACATTTGACGAATATTTAAAAGCATGGATTCTTATACATTTGTTAAAACACAAATTAAATTTTGAAAAAAGTGAAGATATTGGCGTAATTTTTAACATGAGCGCTGGTTACAACATGGATGGCATGTTAAAAGAAAATGTTCAATGGTTTTTTAACAAAATGGAAAATTGCAAAGCAGAAAAAGAAAAATATATTGAATTATTAGAACCTTTTTATCCAGAAATCACAAGCATTTATATCCCTAACAAAGTAACTGATAATATTACTTTATCAACAATGCATGGCTGTCCACCTGAAGAAATTGAAAACATTGGACTATATCTTATTAATGAGAAAAAATTCAACACAACAATAAAGTTAAACCCCACTTTACTTGGGTCAAAAGAATTAAGAGAAATTTTAAACACTAAACTAGGCTTTAAAACCGAGGTTCCGGATATTGCATTTGAACATGATTTAAAATACGCTGATGCACTTAAACTTATTAACTCATTACAGCAGGCTGCAGATAAAAACAACGTTCAGTTTAATCTTAAACTTACAAATACTTTAGAAAGTATCAATAATAAAAACATTTTTTCTGCTGAAGAAAAAATGATGTACATGAGTGGTCGTGCACTACACCCTATAAGTATTAATCTTGCTAAAAAACTTCAAAATGAATTTAACGGGAAATTAGATATTTCTTTTTGTGCAGGTGCTGATTGCTTTAACATTTCAGAAATTCTTAACTGTGGACTTCAACCCGTAACAATTTGTTCTGACATTTTAAAACCAGGTGGTTATGGGAGACTTTTACAATATATTAATAATATAAGAAACAATAAGACTATAACAAATAAACTTGAGTTTCTTAACAAATACGCTGATAATGTTATTTCTGAAAAGGCATATATCCGAGATTCTTTCCACACGCCAGATATTAAAACAAGTAGAGCATTAAATTACTTTGATTGCATTCACCCTCCTTGTGTTGACACATGTCCAACAAATCAGGACATTCCTGATTATTTATATTTAACATCTATTGGTGAATTTGAAAAAGCATTCGAAGTAATTCTTAAAAAGAATCCATTTCCAGCTTCTTTAGGAATGGTATGCGATCATCTTTGCCAGTCAAAATGCACAAGAATAAATTACGACGACAATATAAAAATAAGAGAGGTAAAAAGATTTATTGCAGATTATGGTAACAACGAGAATTTCTTAAAACCTGCAAAAGAAAACGGATTTAAAGTTTCTATAATTGGTGCAGGTCCATCCGGCCTTGCATGTGCTTACTTTTTAAGACTTGCAGGATTTACAGTAAATGTTTACGAATCAAAAAATATCTCAGGTGGAATGGTTGCTGATGCAATACCTGCATTCCGACTAAGAAAACAATCCATTGAGAAAGATATTGAAAGAATTAAAAATCTTGGAGTAAATATTCATTATTCAAGTAAAATTGATTCTACATTTTTTGAGAAAATTCAAAAAGAAAGTGATTTCATTTACATTGCAACAGGAGCCCAAACATTTAAAAAGCTTGGCATTGTAGGCGAGAACTCAACCGGAGTTTTAGATGCATTTGATTTTCTGTCTTCTGTTAAAAGCGGAAACAATATTGAAATTGGGAATAATGTTATAATAATTGGTGGTGGAAATACAGCAATGGATGTAGCTCGCACTGCATACAGAATGGTTCCTGCGAATGGTAAAGTAACTGTTGTATACAGAAGAACAATTCACGAAATGCCAGCAGATGCTGAAGAAATTGCAGCACTAATTGATGAAGGAATAGAAATAATTGAACTCTCTGCTCCGGAAAAAATACTATCTGAGAATGGGAAAGTAATTTCTTTGATTTGTTCAAAAATGAAACTTGGAGAACCTGATTCTTCTGGTAGAGCAAAGCCAATAAAAATAGAGCATTCAGAATTTTCAATATTAGCAGATACTATAATTCCGGCATTGGGACAAGATGTAGATATTGATTTTATAAAACCAGAATTACTTAAAACAAATTCTAATAATTACGAAACCCAAATTAAAAACATCTTCATTGGTGGCGACGCAATGCGAGGTGCTGCAACAATTGTAAAAGCTGTTGGTGACGGGAGAAAAGTAGCTTCAGAAATATTAAATCGTACCGGAATAAATTATAATTTTGAAACAGAAAAAGTAAATCGCGGTTTAAAACACAAAGATTATATTGTAAAAAAATCTACTCGCGAAAAATCAGAACAACTTACAGAATCTGCTATTGAAAACAGAAAGAATTTCGATATAGTAATTTCTCCGCTGACTAAAGAGCAAGCTGTCGCTGAAGCTAAACGTTGCTTACTATGCGATGACATTTGCAATATTTGCGTAACAGTTTGCCCTAATCGTGCTAATTACAGTTACTTTATAGAGCCAAAAATAATAAATATTTACAAAGCAATTAAAAGTTGTGGAAACATAATTACTGAAAAAACGGGTGTTTTAAATATTAATCAAAACATTCAGGTTTTAAATATTGGTGACTTCTGCAACGAATGTGGCAATTGTACAACATTTTGCCCAACAAGCGGAAAACCATTTAAAGACAAACCTAAATTTTATCTGACTGAAAAAAGTTTTAAAGAGATTGAAAATGGTTTCACTATTAACAAATCACAAGGCAAAACAATTTTATTTCATAAAACATATAATGAAACAAGCTGCCTTTGCTTAGTTGAAAATGAATTTATTTATGAATCAAAACATGTAAAAGCAACATTTAATAAATTCGATTTTAGTGTTAAAAATGTTGAATTTTTAAATAACAATATTGAAGAATTTGAATTTACTGATGTTGTTAACATGTTTGCATTATTTGATGCTGCTAAAAACCTATATTAATAATCTAATCTTAGTTTGAAACTACGATTAGATATTAGGCTTTAAATATTAAGATTATCGATCTTCGCTTATCGAAGGACTCGAAAACTGAGATTACTATAAGTCCCCCTTCGAGTGCCTCAGGGTGACTGAAAAAATTCATCACAATTTAACAAATCGCTCACTAAAATTAATATTGTTACCAACAACAATTATTGAGTAAACACCTTTTTCTAAATCACTAACATTTATTACTGATTCGTTTAAATTTGTCATTATCTTTCTAACTAAAACACCGTGCATATTATAAATAAGTATGGTTAAACCAGTTGAATTTGCAGAATTTATATTAAGATTTAATATATCTGTTGTAGGATTAGGATTAATTTCAATTTTAAAATTACCCAATTTTTCAGTATTAATTTTTGTAACACAAGAAGTATCAACATAAACAGTAACAATAGTATCATTAATACAACCAAAATCATCTAACACCGAAAATATATATGCTACATTACCAGTATCAATTGGAGTTGCTGTTCCAATTCCATTTACCTGAGTTGTTATACCACTTCCAGTCCATAAATAATTCGATGGATTATACGTATTTCCATAAGTCCATGTTGGCGGAATTATAGAAGGATTAAAATTTAACATCCAGTAAAAAAGGTAACCATCATCAGCTCCAAGATGATCAGTAATATGAATAGTCCAGCTTCCGTTTAAAGGACATCCTAGTAAATTAGAAAACGGAGTTTCGGGTGCATAATTTCCGGCAGGAATAAATGGTTGGTTTAAAATAGAATTTCCTTCCTGATCTATAAAATTGTGCAATGTATCATTTGACTTTCCTGGTAAAGTGAGCGTATCAATAGATGTCCAATTATATGTATACCCTAATCCTGGGCTTGTGGCTGGTGTTATATCACATGGTTCACCTAAATGTGTTGCACCAGGATACTGAGGATAACCGGGATATGGAAGTGAACATGTAGTACAAGCATAATTGTAATAACCGATAAGATTAACTGCTTGTCCATTGGGACATGTTAACCAAACTTCTAAATCGCCTAAATACGAATGCTCTATATTCATTGTTAAAGATTGCAAATCAGAAACATTAGTTATCACCTGCCCAGAAGCA
The DNA here is from genome assembly GCA_016218155.1 of Bacteroidia bacterium. Classification (NCBI taxonomy): domain Bacteria; kingdom Pseudomonadati; phylum Bacteroidota; class Bacteroidia; species Bacteroidia bacterium. The sequence goes on along the minus strand of JACREQ010000011.1, from coordinate 124,450 downwards.
AACAATGTTTGTGTTAAAGTAGTTGTATATGTTACTCCACTTCCATCAGGAATTAACACTAATCCGGAAACTACTGTTGGGATTGGCTGTACCCATGCATTAGCAGATGCCAACCCTGACAGATTAACAGATTCACCTAAACATATAGTATCCTGAGTAATATTTGTTCCAACATATAACGGTGAATTAGATATCATAATCATATTTCTTGCATAATTTGAATTGTTACAATCATTAATATCCTCTCCTGTAACAGTTGTATAGTAACCACCTCCATTTTGAAAAACATGCGTAACTGACGATAGACCAGTATCAGATTGCACTGGTGATCCATCACCAAAATCCCAGGTAAAAACAGTTGTAGTATCTGACTGAAAATAGTTAAGGTTATTGTCAGGATATGTACCTGCTGCATTAAATGTTATAGATTGTCCCTGACAAGCCCTGATTGTATCACCATTAAAATAAGGAATACTTGCACCAATAATATCAATATTAAAAGGCTGACAAGGATGAGTACAGGCAATTGTAGCTTCCCATCCAGCCTGATTTACTGACCCATCTGATGTAAAAACCAGAGTCAAACAACCACTTCCCTGAGAAAAAATAGTTTGTCCTAACAAATTGGTACCTGTTGCATTTACTATTAATAACCCAGCTGCCGAATTACCTTCATGAATTGCAAGATGCTCAAACCCACTTTCAATAGCAAATTGAGTAAAACTCAACGAAACCTGAGAACCCGGCCAAGCAGAACAAATTGTTATAGTATCATATTCACTTATCTGATATGTTCCTCCTGCTCCACCAGAATCATAAAAAGTTCCACTACAAAGACTAACTGAAGTATCATGCATAAGAACAACCTGCGCTTTTAAATTTAAGCTATAAAAGCTTAAAATAAAAATAACAACGCAGCTAAGATATTTTTTAAATAAATTCATATTTAGTAGATTTTACATTAATAAGACAAATAACTTGCTAATTCGTTGTCCAAAAATAATATGTTACACAACTATAAAATTACAATTTAAAAGATTAAAAAACAAGAATGAACTTCCTAACAAAACATTTGAATTTCCTAACAACGTGTATATACATATTATACTTTATCAAATAATGTTTTGTAACATTCACTAATAATGCGAATTATAGCATCTACTTATTTAGTTAAAATTATTTTATTTATGGATAATATTTAAATATATAATTTGACTTTATAAACTTTCAACTTTTTACTTTAAACTTTGGCGATTTTCAAAAAAAACTAATTTTTATTTATTCATGCCTTTTTATTACTTACTTTTGTATTCTTAATTCGATTATTAAAATTTTTTATATATGATAAAGATTGAAAACAAGATCGTTAACCACGATGTAAGAAAAAAAGCTATTGAACGTTTACGCGAAAAAGGTATTGTACTTCCAACTTTTGCTCAAATGAGGGATCCTCAGTTAATATCTGAAAAAATTAAGGACAAATTAAAAAATATAGGATTGTGGGAACTTAATCCACTGAACCTTTTCCGTATTAACTGGCACAATGAGCCTAAAGAAACTGGTGGTTTATATGGTGGCGTTAATTATATTGAAATCCCGAAAGAAATAACAGGAATCGATACACGCATTGTACTAATTGTGGGAAAATGGTTTCCAACAGGTGCCCATAAAGTCGGTGCTGCATACGGTTGTTTAGCTCCAAGAATAATTTCAGGTCAATTTGACCCTACATATAATAAAGCTGTTTGGCCTTCTACAGGAAATTACTGTCGCGGTGGGGCTTTTGACTCATATTTAATGGGCTGCACTGCTGTTGCTATTTTACCCGAAGAAATGAGCAAAGAACGTTTTGCATGGTTAAAAGACATCGGCGCAGAGGTAATTGCCACTCATGGTTGTGAGTCAAATGTGAAAGAAATTTATGATGCATGTTGGGATATTCGTCGCAACAGAAAAGATTGTATCATTTTTAACCAGTTTGATGAATTCGGAAACCCTTGCTGGCATTATAATGTAACTGGTTATGCATTAGAGGAAGTTTTTAATAAAATAAAAACTCCTAAATCTAAATTCGCAGGGTATATTTCTGCTACAGGTTCTGCAGGTACTATTTCTGCAGGAGACTTTTTAAGAACAAAACACCCGCATATTAAAGTTGCAGCATCAGAAGCATTACAATGCCCAACACTTTTAATGAACGGTTTTGGCGGACACAGAATTGAAGGCATTGGTGACAAACACGTACCATGGGTACATAATGTTAAGAATACTGATGCAGTTGTTGCAATTGATGATGAAGATTGCATGAGAATTTTCAGACTTTTTAATGAAAAAGAAGGTAAACAATATTTAAAATCAATTGGAATCAGTCAGGAAAATATTGATTCTCTTGAATTATTAGGTATTTCCGGAATTTCAAATATGCTATCTGCAATTAAAACAGCAAAACATTTTGAAATGACTTCTGAAGATATTATAATGACAATTGCAACAGATTCTGCAGTTATGTATCAGTCACGCCTTGAAGAACTGGCAGCCGAAAAAGGTGCATATTCAAATATTCAGGCTGTAAAGGATTATGAAAAATGTCTTTTAGGAACAAAAGCTGATTATATAAAAGAATTGACATATAACGATCGTAAAATGATTCATAATCTTAAATATTTTACATGGGTAGAACAACAGGCAAAAGATGTTGAAGATTTAAATCAGTTATGGTATGACAGAGAAATCTGGGATCAAATATTCCATCAGGATGTTAAGCTTGATGAAATGATTAATGAATTTAATGAAGAAACCGGTGTGCTAAAGAATTTATAATTCAGCTATTTTATAATACACTTAGCTATGAACAATAAATTCCATTTTTCCTGTGTTGATTGTGGTAAAATCATTAATTCAACCAAAGTTGAATATTTATGCAACGATTGCGAAAAAAACAATAGTATTACCCAGCCGCCACAAGGTGTTTTAAAAACAGAATATAATTTCTCTGAAATTAAATCAAGGTTATCTGGTAACACATTTAACAAATTAGAAAATACTGGTTTTATTGATTTGTTGCCAATTAAGTCATTGAATAGTCTTCCGTATTTAAAAGTTGGAAATACTCCTTTATATCAAATCTCATCACTTGATAAAGAAGATTTAGGGTTTGATTTATTTCTAAAAGATGATTCACAGAACCCCACTTTTTCTTTTAAAGACAGAGCCTCATCAATTGTTTCTGCCTATGCAAAAGAGAATAACATAGATACAATTGTTGCTGCATCGACTGGTAATGCAGGTTCATCTCTCGCAGGAATTTGTGCCGCGCAAAAACAAAGAGCAATAATTTTCGTTCCCGCTAAAGCACCAAAAGCTAAGCTTACTCAAATTATAATGTACGGGGCTAAAATAGTCCCAGTTAATGGAACATACGACACAGCATTTGATTTAAGTATTGAAATTACTAAAAAATACGGATGGTATAATCGTAATACCGCTTTCAATCCTTTAACTATAGAAGGTAAGAAAACAGTTTCGTTTGAATTATATTCTCAACTTAATCAGAATTTACCTGACAGAATATTTGTACCTGTTGGTGATGGAGTAATTATTTCTGGTATTTATAAAGGGTTCGAGGATTTATTAAAACTTGGTATTATAAAAAAGATACCTACAATTGTAGCTGTACAAGCTTTTGGTAGTAGCAATATTGTAAATAATATTCACAATAAACAATTTGTTTCAACACCGAGTAATACTGTTGCAGATTCAATTTCAGTAGATATTCCAAGAAATTACCTAATGGCAAAAAAATACTTACTTGACTTTGCTGGAGAAACTATTTTGGTTAATGATGATGAAATTATAGCAGCATCAAAAGTATTAAGCAGCAATACCGGAATCTTCACAGAACCTGCAGCAGCTACAGCATTTGCAGGCTTATTAAGCTATAATAATAACAATAAGATTACAGATAACAGTAAAAATGTTGTACTATTAACCGGTAGCGGACTAAAAGACTTAAATGCAGTTCAATCAATAATAAATATTCCGAGCCCAGTAAATCCAACTATTTCTGACATCGAAAGATTTCTAAATTTATAATACATAATGTTAATATTATGATTAATTTCATTCTTAACAAAGAAAACATTAGTTACAACGGAAATCCTGATCTAACGTTGTTAAAGTATTTACGAAATGAATTAGAAATTACCTCTGTAAAAGACGGGTGTTCTGGTCAGGCTGCTTGTGGTGCATGCATGGTTGAAATAAACGGAGAAGCAAAACTTTCATGCAACACACCAATGAGTAAACTTCAAGGTACCGTGGTTACAACAATGGAAGGAGTTCCAGAGCCAATAAAACAAGTCTTAGGAAAAGCTTTTGTAGAAAAAGGTGCTGTTCAGTGCGGATTTTGCACACCAGGATTCTTGATGAGAACAAAAGTTCTACTTCAAAAAAAACCAACTCCCACTAAAGAAGAAATAAAACAAGCGCTTACTTTAAATCTTTGTCGCTGCACTGGCTATGTTAAAATTATTGAAGCAATTGAAGAAGCGGCAAAAACTATAACAGATGGCAAAGATATTGAATATTCAGATTTATCCGGAAAAGTAGGAACTTCCTATCCAAAATATCAGGCTTACGAAACAGCAATTGGAAAAAGAGCATTTGTAAACGATTTGCATTTTGAAGGGATGTTGCATGGTGCATTAAAATTCAGCGATTATCCTAGGGCAAAAGTTTTAAAAATAGATATTTCAGAAGCATCAAAAATTAAAGGTGTAATAAAAATATTTACTTCAAATGATATTCCAGGAGATAAATTTATTGGACTAATATATCAGGATTGGCCTTTAATGATAGGTGAAGGTGAAATCACAAGATATATTGGCGATGTAATTGCTGGTGTTGTTGCAGAAACCGAGGAAATAGCAAGAGAAGCAGCAAAGAAAATAAATGTAAGTTATGAAATTCTTGAACCAGTAACAGATCCTTACGAAGCTTTAAAAGAAAATTCTCCACAGGTTCAGCCAAATCATATAAATTTATTAGATAACTGCAAGGTATATCGTGGTGGAAATGCAGATGAAGTGCTGAAAAAATCAGATTATACATCTAAAGGAACTTACAATACTCAACGTATTGAGCATGCATTTTTAGAGACTGAAGGCGCAGTTGGCTTACCAAAAGAAGATGGAATAACACTTTACACTAATGGACAAGGTATTTATGTTGACAGAAAACAAATTGCTAAAATACTTGCTCTTCCTGAAGAAAAAATAAATGTAATACTTGTCCCAACAGGTGGTGGCTTTGGAGGAAAAGAAGACATGACAGTTCAGGGACATACTGCATTATTTACATGGCTATTAAAAAAGCCAGTTAAACTAATACTTTCAAGAGAAGAATCATTCCGAATGCACCCAAAAAGACATCCTGTATTTATGGATATTGAAATGGGTTGCGATAAAAACGGAATGCTAACAGCCGTAAAACTTATGGCAGTTGGTGATTCTGGAGCATATGCTTCTGTTGGAACAAAGGTCATGGAAAGAGTTGCCGGCCATGCTACTGGTGGTTATCATTTTCCATGTGTAAATCTTGAAGCAAAAACTGTTTATACTAACAATATTCCAAGTGGCGCTATGCGTGGTTTTGGTGCCAATCAAGTTTGTTTTGCTTTAGAAGGTTGCATTGACGAACTTTGCAAACAAGGTGGATTTGATCGCTGGAAATTCAGATATGACAATGCCTTAACTGAAGGCAGAATGACTGCTACAGGTCATATCTTAAAATCAGGAGTTGGAATTAGAGCAACTCTTGATGCGCTTAAACCATATTACGATAAAGCAATATTTAAAGGTCTTGCTTGTGGAATAAAAAATTCCGGAGTTGGTAATGGAATGGAGGATTCCAGTGATGTCATTATTGAAATTATTTCAAAAAAACGAGTAAATATTCAGCATGGTTGGACCGAAATGGGCCAAGGTATTCATAACATGGCTATACAGACTTTACACGAAGAAACAGGTATTAATCCTGAAATAATTGAAGTAATTGTTGATACAAAAGCAAGTATAACAACTGGCATGACAACATCATCTCGTGCAACTGCCTTACTTGGGAATGCTATTATTGATGCCTCAAAACAAATTATAGAAGATCTTAAAATAAAGAAACTCTCCGATTTAAAAGGAATGAAATATAAAGGTAATTACACTTGCAACTGGACTACAAAACCCGGAGCTGATGTAAAAGAGATTATAACACACTACTCATACGGTTATGCATCACAGCTTGTTGTTTTAAATGATAAAGGAGAAATAGATACTGTTTATGCAGCTCATGATGCGGGTAAAATAATGAACCCAATAATGTTTGAAGGTCAGATTGAAGGCGCTGTTCATATGGGTGTAGGATATGCGTTAACTGAAGATTTACCAATGAAAGATGGATTCCTTGTCTCAACAAAAATGAGAGATTTAGGAATTTTATCAGCTAAAGAAACACCAAAAATAAAGGTAATTGGTGTTGAAGTTAAAGATTCTGTTGGTCCATATGGTGCAAAAGGACTAGGTGAAATTGGTTTAGTTCCAACTGCTGCAGCTGTGGCTAATGCCCTTTGTGATTTTGACGGTGTTAGAAGATATTCTTTACCAATGAAACGAAAAAAGAAATGTTAACAAAATAACATTTTACAATAATAAATCAATTATGGCAATTTATTTAAAAAACGCAATATTTATTGATTGGCAAACTTTAGAATTTAAAACCTCAAACATTAAAGTTATTTCTGGTATTAATAATGGTTTCGAATTCATAAATGAAATACCAGTTAATTCTTCCGAAGAAATTATTGATTGCACAGGCAAATATGTCACAAAATCGTTTGTATGCGGACATCACCACATTTATTCAGCACTTGCAAGAGGAATGGGTGCACCTAAAAAGAATCCTGAAAACTTTTATGAAATTTTGCAATATGTTTGGTGGACTCTAGATAAATGTCTTAATAAAGAAATGATTGAAGCAAGTGCATTAACTACAGCAATTGCTTGTGCTAAAAATGGAACAACATTCGTTATTGATCACCATGCCTCACCTTATGCGGTAGAAGGTTCACTTGAAATTATTGCAAAGGCATTCGAAAAAGTTGGTATTTCACATTTATTATGTTACGAAATTTCAGACAGAGATGGATTAGAAATAGCCAACAAAGGACTAAAAGAAACTGAAAATTATTTAAAACATAATCAGGGATTGGTTGGCTTACACGCATCATTCACAGTTTCTGATGATACTCTTAAGACAGCTATAAATATTTCCGATAAATACAATTCCGGCATTCACATTCATGTAGCAGAAGACAAGTACGATCAAGAACATTGTGTAAATAATTACAATCAAAGAGTTGTTGAGCGATTAAATAATTCGGGAGGATTAAATTCCTCAAAAACAATTCTTGGACATTGCCTACATTTAAGTGACAATGAAAAAGATATTATTAAAAACTCCAATGCTTGGGTAGTTCAGAATAGTGAAAGCAATTTAAATAATAATGTTGGATATTTTAACTCAAGAGGTTTAGGAAATAACATTATGCTTGGAACAGATGGAATGCATAGCGATATGTTACGATCAGCAAAGTCAGCATTCTATGTTGGACAAGGCTTTGACAGCATTGACTATTCTGGAGTTTATAATCGTTTTAGAAACGCACATAAATATTTAAGTACAAATAATTTTTCAGGTGACGGTGACAATAATCTTGTTGTACTTGATTACGACTCTACTACCAAATTTGATCAGAATAATTTCTTAGGACATTTTCTTTTTGGTATTGAATCAAAACATGTACAACATGTTATTTCAAACGGAAAGCTGATTGTAAAAGACAGAAATATAACAACAGTTAACGAACAAGAAATTCTTAATAACTCACAAAAACTTTCGCTTCAACTTTGGGAGAAAATGAAAAAATAATCAGTACATGGAATTAACAGTATTGCAAATAATAGGTTACGTTGCATCAGTTATCATTGCTGCATCAATGACTATGAATTCTATTATTAAATTCAGGTGGATTAATCTTGTTGGAGCATCAACTTTTTCAGTTTATGGATTTGTTATGGGAGCTTTGCCCGTTGGTATTTTAAATGGTTTTATTGTTTGTGTAGATATTTATTATTTGTACAATATTTACTCTAAAAAAGAAGTATTTGAAACTCTTGAATTAAGACCTGAGAACAGATATCTTATAAGGTTTTTAGAATTTCATAATGATGAGATTCAAAAGAATTTTCCTGGATTTACATACAAACCAGAAATGAATACTATAAGCTTTTTCATTTTAAGAAATATGTCAGTTGCTGGTGTTTTCCTTGCTCATCGTGAAGATGACAACATACTTAAAGTTGGACTAGATTATGTTATTCCTGAATATAGAGATTTTAAAAACGGCAAATACATTTATAATCGTGTTAAGAATCGCTTTATTGGAGCTGGTTTTACAAAAGTTTTAGCACCTGCTTCAAGCAACAAGTATGTAAAATATCTTAAAAAGCTTAATTTTACAGAAAATACAGATGGAATGTATGAAATTAATCTTAAGTAGTTCTGCAAATTATTTTTAATATATGAATATACTGATTAAAAACGGAACAGTAGTAACTTCGACAAAAACAGAAGTCGCAGACATCTTAATTACCGAAAACATTATTGAAGCTATTGGAAATAATCTTATAGTTAAAAAGGATACTACTATAATTGACGCAACTGATAAATATATTTTTCCAGGTGGAGTTGATGCTCATGTTCACCTTGACCTACCTACTCCATCAGGTCCTTCATCTGACAATTTCAAGACCGGCAGTATTGCCGCAATTTATGGTGGAACAACCACTGTAATTGATTTTGTAACACCTTCCAAAAATGAATCATTAATATCTGCTTTTAACAACAGATTAAAAGATGCTAAAAACTCTCTCATAGATTATGGTTTTCACATGGGAATAACATCTTGGAATAAAGATACAGCAATAGAAATGGTAACCTGCTTAATAGATTATGGAATAAGCTCATTTAAGACATATATGGCCTACAAAGGAACTATTGGCATTGAAGCTGAAGAATTACGCAACATAATGCAAGTAGCTGCCGCGAATGAATTAATAATTACCGTTCATTGCGAAATGGGAGATGAAATAATAAAGTTGCAAAATAAATATATAACTGAAGGAAAAACAACACCAAAATATCACGCACTATCTCGTCCTGCAAGTGTTGAAGCAGAATCAGTAAAGCAAGTTGTACAAATAGCAAAAGAAACAGGATGCACTGTATATATAGTCCACACATCTGCTAAAGAATCTGTTGAAATAATAGAGCAGGCACAGATCAGCGGACAAAAGGTATTTTCTGAAACCTGCCCCCAATACTTATTACTTGATGATTCAGTATATGAGAATATGTTGCCAGATTCACTAAAATATGTAATAAGTCCACCCATACGATCAAAACAAGACCAAGTTAAATTATGGGAAGCAATAAATAATAACACTATACAGTTTATAGCCACCGATCATTGTCCGTTTAATACAAAAGGGCAAAAGGATAAAGGGGAAAGTGATTTTACGAAAATCCCCAATGGTGCAGGTGGAATTGAACATAGACTTGAATTGCTGTACACTTATGGAGTACTAGAAAATAAAATTTCTATAAACAAATTTGTAGAAATCACTTCAACTAATCCGGCTAAAATATTCGGCATTTATCCTCAGAAAGGTGAAATTACTGTTGGTTCCGATGCCGACATTGTAATATGGAATCCAAAAACAGAATCAACAATATCTGCAAAAACCCATCATCAAAACTGCGACTCAAATATATTTGAAGGAATGCAAACAAAAGGCAAAGCAGAATATGTTATCATAAATGGTGAAATTGCTATAGAAAAAGGAAAATATATTAAAAATAAAAGAAAAGGAAATTATTTAAAAAGAAATTGATAACAAATAAATTTTTTTAAAATATTACTAAACAAAAATAAATTGGCATAATTGATATTATTTCTTTAAATTAGCTAAATCAAAAAGTTACATTCACTATAACTTATTTTTTAAACTTTAAAATTAGAATATTATGTTTAAAAAATTATTTACAAATCGTATACTATTCGCTTTGTTCATAATATACTTATTCCCTTTGAAAACGATTGCCCAAGGAATATTTCAATCTTACTATGGCAATCTTCATTCTCACACATCCAATTCAGATGGCATGAATGAGCCACAGGATGCTTATAATTATGCAAGATATACAGCAGGACTTGATTTCTTAGCTGTATCAGACCATGTAGAGCAAATTGATTTTCTAGAATGGTATTACAATAAAAATGAAGCTGACAATGCAACAGTAAACGGAACTTTTGTAGCTATTGCCGGATGGGAATGGGGATCTCCACTACACGGGCATGTAAACGTTTTAAATACAACAAATATTATTAATGACATTACTGCATTATGGTATTATGAAGACTTTCCTGCTTTTATTAACTGGATTCTTAATAATTCTCCTGCCCTCGCACAATTTAATCATCCCGGAGACGAAGCATATTTCACAAACTGGAACGACTTTGAATACCTTAACACTACAACAGATATTGCCTTCCCTATAGTAGAGTTTCAAAACGTACAACAAGCTACAGACTGGTATGAATTTGCACTAAGAAAAGGGTGGCATTTATCACCGGTATGGAATCAGGATAATCATTCTGCAGATTGGGGAACAAAAAATGATGGCAGAGCAGGAATATGGGCTACAACTCTTTCAAGAAATTCTTTGTTTGAAGCAATAAGCGCAGGAAGAACCTTTGCAACAATGGATAAAAATGCTAAAATATGGATAGATTTAAACGGAGTGCCAATGGGTAGCCAACAACAAATTCAACCCTCTATGGCGCTTCACTTGAACTTATCTGATATGGATAATGAATCATGGTCTTCAATCGAATTAGTTACAAAAAACGGTGTAATAATGAATCTTGGCACACATAATGGAAATATCGATACAACTTTTAATTTAAATCTGACTAATGATGAATGGGTATTTATTCGGGCATTACAGGCAGATAATGATTACTTATGGTCTGCACCGGTTTATGTTACAGGAACTATTTTAAATAATTCAATAACATTACATGATAATGACATTAATATATTTCCAAATCCGACAAGCGATTTCTTTGTTATAAACACCGGCAATAAAGACAGCCACGTAATGATTTATGATGTTTTAGGTAATCTGGTTTATGAAGATTCAGCTAAAAAGCAATTTAATGTAAATTCAAAATATTTTATCACCGGAGTTTATATTGTAAATATTGTTATAGATAAACAAATCTTCACAAAAAAGCTAATAGTTTCAAAATAACAATTCAGCATCTACGCAAAAAAGCATTATAAGGTTAATACTTTTAATACAGATTCAATAACTAACGACATTCGCTTTATATCTAGCTTTTCAATAGTATCAGCTTTGGTATGGTAATTTAAATTTCTATAGAATGCAGTATCGGTAATCATTAACGCACTATAACCAAATATCCAATAGTTTAAATGATCCGAAAAATCAACACCTGGCAAAAACTTTGGACCTGTAAATGTTTTAGTTCTTACTATATTCTGGTGTTTAAATTTTCTATTAAATTTCCTTGTAAACGAACCACTGCAGAATTTCTTAACAACAGTTATGTAATTCCCTTTATTTCCATAAAATATCTTCAAAAATCCAACAGGATAATTCTGGGATTTCTTAATATCGGAAAAATACCCAATCATTTCAAGGCATATCATACCTTTCACAATAACTTTTTTATCATGTAAAGATTTGGCATGTATATAACTTCCCATTGATTCTGTTTTAAAGAATGGAGGCTCTTCTAGAGAATACGCTACAAGATCAATTCTATTTTTTAATTCAACACCTTTTAAATTTCTGGCAATTTCTAATAAACCTACAATACCTGTTGCATTATCATCGGCACCTTTTTGGTTTCCACACACATCGTAATGCGCACCAATTATTGTTCTGGGAGCATCCTCTGGACCAAATGAACAAATAATATTTTTATAAGTATTACCACCCTCAACCTGAAACTCTTGAACTTCTACCCTGGTACTTGTTTTTAGAAATTCAGTTTTAATATAATCTGCAACCTGATTAAGTACCTCAAGATTTACATAGTTTCTGGCATCTTTTGTTTCTACTATTGCTTTTAAGTCAGATTTTATACGCAAAGTATCTACGTTTTCGGCAAAAGAACAATTAAAGCTATATATAAAAACAAATAAACAAAAAATATATTTTAAGAACTTTAACATACTTATATGATACATCTTACAATAATATTATTTTAATTAAAACTTACATCAAATATATAAATTGTTTAAATGAAATATTTACATTATAACTAATAAATTTTTATCGATTTTTTTAATGCTATTTTGCTTTATTTCATCATTATTCTTAATTTTGATTAAGAATTACAATCGTAATTATTTGCAAATTACAAATGAAAAAATATTTAATTTATACCCTTTTAATTTTAATAACAGGCTGTAAAACTACAAATATTAGCATTAATAACAATTTACCAGATTGGGCTAATAAAATAGAAACAAAAGAACTTAACAATTTATACAAGATTGATGATAATTTATACCGATCTGAACAACCAGACAGAAAGGGCATGAAATATCTTGAAAGTGTCGGAATAAAAACAATCATAAATCTAAGAGATAAAAAAACTGATAAATGCGAAGCAAAGTACACAAAACTTGAATTGAAGCATATCCAAATTAACACATGGACAATATCTTATGAAGACATTGTAACAAGCATGAAAGCAATAAACAATTCTAAAAAACCGGCATTAATTCATTGTTTACACGGATCAGACAGAACTGGATGTATAGCTGCAGTATATCGAATGACGAATTGTGGCTGGACAAAAGAAGCAGCTATAAAAGAATTTCTGGAAGGAGGATTTGGATACCACGAAAAATGGTTTCCAAATATCTTAGAATTGCTTAATAGTATTGACATTGAAAAAATAAAACAGGATATTAATAAGTAAAATCTGCAATATGTTACCTACAATAAATATTATTTCAGAAAAAAAGTTAATTGGCAAACATATTACTATGTCATTTGCCGAAAATAAAACCTTTGAACTTTGGAGTGGTTTTATGCCTAGACGTAAAGAAATTAAAAACAACGTAAATAATGAATTAATATCAATGCAGGTTTATGATAAGTCTTTCGATTTTACAAATTTTGACATTCACAAACAATTTGAAAAATGGGCAGCAATAGAAGTTTCTGAATTTAACATTATACCTGACAAAATGGAGACTTATGCATTACCGGGGGGACTTTATGCTGTATTTATTCACAAAGGTGCTGCAAATACAGGTCCCAAAACATTTCAATATATTTTTGGTACATGGCTGCCAAATTCAGAATACATACTTGATAACAGACCACATTTTGAGATTTTAGGTGAAAAATATAAAAACGAAGACCCTGATTCTGAAGAGGAAATTTGGATACCAATTAAGAAAAAAGAATAAATTATTTAATGTCAAATGCTTTATTTAAAAAACAAATACCTTTTACTTCTACTAAATATTTTTATTTTGATACTATTTTCATGCAGTGAGGATAACAAAGCTGACAAGAATAAACAAAAAGACAACAAAAATAGTGAGATAAAAACAAATGATGAATCCCCTATTAAATACCCATTATTAAGCTATTCAATTATAAAAACCAGAAAAACTGACAAATTAAAAAACGATTCACTAAAAACTATTATAGACATATGGCTTGACCAAAATAAAGATGCTGAAATAAATGAAATAATTGATTTTAATCTGGAACAAACTAAGAATATTTTAAATTTCACTTTCGACAAATGCTCCTCCGACCCTCCTACTATTATTAAAACTGGTAAAGCAAATTGTATCGGTTATTCTACTCTGTTTAATTCTTTAATGAATTACAGTTTGTCAAGAAAAAAGCTTAACAACAAATACGAATGTTCTCATTATGTTGGTAAGATATTTTATGCAGGGCAGAATATAAACTCATTATTTAATGACCCATTTTTTAAAGATCACGATTTTAACGTGATTAAAAATATTAAAAACAAAAACAACATTGCAGTTGATCCTAGTCTTTATGAATATTTAGGAATTAAAAGAGTTACTGTAAAAAAATGAAAAAGGCCTTTTACAAAATCACACTCTTATAAAATACTCTAATTTTCCGACACTTACATATTTTCAAAACATTGCCCATTTATAAAATGTTAAAAAAAGTTATTTTTATTTAGAATTATTCTAAATAATTAGCTTTCGCCTTTCTCATATCGTAAATTTATATAAAAAAGTAATTATGAAAAAAATATCTACTCTTGTAATAGTGCTGTTATTTAATATTTTAATAACAAGCGCACAATCTACCTGTCCGGGAAATCAAATTTCAAACCCACAGTTTTCTTCAAACATGACCTCCTGGTCACAATATGGTCAGGTTACAACTGCATTTGTATTAAATTTTCAAAACGGCTGTATTGATACAGCACTAATAATGCAAGCTACAAACAATAGTAGTTGCGGAGTTATACAACCTGTTTCATTTACACGAGATTCGTGTTACAGCCTTTGTTATTGTGTTGAATTTCCTTTTACAGGTTCATTATTTAATACAAAACTAACAATTGCTGCTATAACTCCCGGTATAACTGTAGCTCAATTATTATCTGGTTCCTTTTCACCGGGTCAGGCACAGATAATAGATGTAATTTCAGCAACTAATGGCTTTGTGCCATATACAAATTGTCCGGCAGTTTTTACAGCCACCGGTAATTTTACCGACTTTGTTATTGTTAACGAAACAATTGGTGTTGTAGGTACCGATGTAAGAGTTGATAATCTTTGTCTGACACATCATTTGTGTGCTCCAAGCTGCAACAATGTAAATGCTAACTTCAGCTATACAGTTGGACCAGGATATAATGTTACATTTTCTGATTTGTCAACTTCTAATCCCGGAGATATATTAAGCTATTTATGGGATTTTGGTGATCCTCCATCAGGTGGAAATAACTCATCAACCCTGCAAAATCCTTCACATTTATATCCTGCTCCAGGAGTGTATGTTGTTTGCATGTATTTAACTTCAATAATGACAGATGGAAATGCCTGCAAGGATACTTTCTGTATGGATGTTGTTGTTCCTGCACTATTCTCAATCCCTGAAATTCCTTCTGAGAAAATTACAATATTTCCGAATCCTACCAATAATTACATAATGTTAAACGGAATAAAAGATGACGATATTTTTATATTAATTGATAAAGTTGGAAAAGTTGTTATGGAAACAAAAGTTCCTGCATCATCAAGGTTTGAGATACCTTCATCAATTTCCGATGGGATTTATATAGCAGTTATTAAGAATAAACAACGTGCATATTATCTTAAGTTAACTATAATTAAATAATACATTTTTTGTTTAGGTTAAGTTTAAATTCTCACTTGTTGGTAGCAAGTGAGAATTTTTTATTTTATAATCCTCATTCTCCAAAGCAATATATTATTTACTCAATTTACCAGAACATACACTTTCAGAAGTAATAACAAATCAAAACTATCTTGTTTTATTTTAATTAATTCGTATTTTTGTTTACATTAATAAAGAAATTGCTTAAAAATAAACAACATTAAAATTCTTATGAACACAATAAGGTTACTTCTTATATTTTTTTTAATTGTTACTACTACTCTAAAATCTGAATCGCAAATTAAAAAACTTGCTTTAAAACATAACGGGAAAAAATATGGCTATGTTAACAATAAAGGGAAAAAAATTATTCCTTATAAATATACATATGCCGAACCATTTAGTGAAGGTTTTGCAGTAGTTGAAAATGAAGCTATTTTTCATTTTATAGATACTTTAGGGCAAAATGTTTTTAATAAAACATTTTATGATGCATGGCCTTACTCAGAAGGACTTGCCTGTGTTTCTATAAATAAAAAGTATGGTTTTATAAATAATAAAGGAGAAGTAGTAATTGATTATAAATATGATTATGCAGAAAGCTTTTTGGGCGGAAAAGCTATTGTAAGAAAGTATAATCCTGATACAAACAAATACGGTACTAACGTATTTATTTTTGGAATCATAAACTCAAAAGATGAATTATTGGGAGACAAATGGTTTTCCAGTGTATATAAATCCGACTCCGATACAATTTATGTAACAATTAACAAAGATAATTATATTTTAACATCAAACGGTAGTTTAGAATTCAAATCAACAGAAAATAAATCAAAATATTTAATCATTGATTCTTTAGAAATTAAACCAGAATATCCGGGAGGTGAAATAGAATTATTGAATCGTATTTCTCATTCTGTAAAATACCCTGAGTCACTTAAGTCTGAGGGCATTCAAGGGAAAGTGTTTGTACAATTTATTATTAATAAGAATGGAAACGTGACTGATGTTTCTATTTATAACCCTGCGCATCCATTATTAAATAAGGAATCCATTAGAGTAATAAAAGCACTGCCTATATGGAAACCAGGAATACAAAATGGAAAAGAAGTTAAAGTTAGTTTTATAATACCAATAAATTATAGGCTTTACTAAATAATAAATTCTATAACTCACTTACGACAATTCACAAACAATACTATGAAAAATAATAATATTATGAAAAAAGCTACAATAGGAATACTGCTAGGAATAGTTGCAGGAATTATTGATGTAACACCTATGATAATTCAAAAATTAACCTGGGATGCAAATATATCTGCATTTTCGATGTGGGTAATTATTGGTTTCTTAATATCAACTGTTGAGCTAAAAATAAATTCTATTTTAAAAGGAATTATAATTTCATTTTTAGCACTTATTCCTTGCGCTATACTTATCGGATGGCAAGAACCTAAAGCATTAATTCCTATTTCTATAATGACAACTATTCTTGGAGCATTACTTGGTTTTTTAATACATAAAATAACTGCTAAAAATTAAGGAATATTCTTGAATAAAAAGCATAACTATTATGAGACAAATTTTATTATTAATCAGTTTAAGCCTACTAATATATCAGGATGCATTATGTCAATATAAAATAGATACAGTATATACCGCAAACTCTGACTCAATGATTGTTCGATACAAGAAAAAAAATGAACAAATTAAGTTTGAAGAGTTTTACATTAAAGGTAAATTTGTAAATTATAATGTATGGTATTATAGAAAGAATAAATATGGTTTCAATAAATTAGATGCACAAGATCCATTAAACAATATTACCTTAACAAAAGAATATAATATTGATGGACATATTAATTTTGAAAAGACTACATTACATAATAGATTAAACGGACATTCTAAAACATTTTATGTAAATAACAAAGTTCAACTTGATTGTTACTACAAAAACGATAAAATTGATAGTATTGCTAAAATGTATTTTGAAAACGGACAACTTTGGTCAGAAATAATGTTTAACAAAGATAAATTCTGGGAAGTAATATCAAATTACGATAAAAATGGCAACCCTTTAGAAAAAGGAACACTGGTCAATGGTTATGGTACCAGAATAGTGTATGATCCAAATGCAAATATTTTATATGTTCAACATTTTAGAAATGGTAATCTAAAAAAAACAATTAGAACTAAATAAACATATTATGAAAAGGTTTTTATTAATAGTATTATTTTTTTTGATTATTAAAATTTCTTATGGTCAGGAAATACATATAAATTCTTATCCAAATTCAATAATAGATATTGGAATTGGTGTTGGTCCAAACTATGGAATAATGGGTTTTAAAACTGTACTGGGTTACAAAGGTACAGGTGTAATGGTTGGAGCTGGAACAATTAGCGGAATGTTTGCTTATGAAATTGGACTACAAGCTAGTGCTAAATGGCTATTTATTAATATAGGTTATGGAGTTTACGGTAAATCAACTTATGTAACTTACTATTATAGTTATGAGGATGTTATTTCAGGATTAATAATAAATGCTGGCGGAAAAATAAATTTGGTGAAATCTAAAAAATTATTTCTTGAATTAGGAATAGGTTATGGTACCGGCGGAAAAATTGAATCTCCTTATGGACCACCAAGAACTATTGATGGACCAAGTGCAGTATTGGGTATAGGATATAAAATTGCATTGTAAAATTCATTAACTAAAACAAATAACACTAGATTAATTGCCATGCTCTCACCAATCTAAAAGAGTATTTAAATCATTCGAAATAATACTTAATAAAACCAAACAACCAGAAGAATAAATTTGAATAATGACTGATATTATTTTAAAAATATTATCTAATTCTATCAAATCCTTTTTCGTATTAATAATTGGATCGTTATTATTTGTAACAATAATCACAATTTTTCCTTTGATAGGATCATTAACCATGGATAATTTCCCAATTATGCAGGTTATAAAAGATAATTTCAAATTATTATTTCCACTTATTGCAGTAAGTTTAATAATCTGTCCTGTATTAGGCTGGGCAAGCAATAAAATAAAGAAAAAAAGATTTCTCAAATTATTATTAATTGGTCTTGTAGCTAACTGGATTGCAATATTATTGGTAATGCTTATGTGGTCGAAATTTAACATTAACAAAAACGATATAGACTCATTCCTGTTTTTATCATTATGGGCATTTCTTGCTTACTCAGGATTTTCGATACCTATACTTGTTCCTGCAGTATTAATAATTGAAAAGTGGACAAGAAAAAATAATTTAAATTAAAACAACATGAAAAAAAGTGATTACACTCGCTCCACTGTTGAATGCAGATATAGTGAATTAAACCCCAAATTTATTGAATATTTAAAAAGTTATTTAGATATTCAGAAGCTTGGCGACATTAAAGAAATCGAGAAAGAAGTGATAAATTGTTTTATAACAACAAATCTTAAAAAAAGTTTATTTGGTACGCAAACAAATTACACAATAATATGTATTACAAAAAGATTTTTATTCTGGGGAATAATCTCCGACAAAAAAGATACAGGTATTGGTGCGGCACAATGGACAGATATAGCCGAAATCCGTAATTGGGAAGACACTGAAATGGGTACTCTTGTAGAAGAACATGGCGTAGAAATATTAGGCTTTATGTTTAGAGCAAGCCATAGAAGTAAATGGTTTATCGGGCTTGATGAAAACGATGCTGGCAAACGTTGTAGAACAATAGTTAGTGAAATGATAAAGAAATAGCATTAAATATTATTTAAAAAATATATTATTTTGTTTTTATGATTGTTATTGCATAAATTTGATTAAAATTATTACATTAGATATATAAAAATATATAAAATGAAGAAAAAAATAATCTTTCTATTAATTACCATATTGGTAATTAACACATCTACAAAACTTATTGCACAGCAAAGTGTATATACAAATGTTTATTATGATATAGTTGGAAACGCACAAGCCTATTCAGTAATAAATACATTTGACCATAAATATATGGTAGCTGGTGAAAGAGATGGTGAAGCATTTATTATGAAAATTGACACTTTTGGTAATATATTATTTGGAAAAAAAATTGGCAATAATTATGGCGAAAAATTATTTAATGTAATCTCAACAAATGATTCATGCTATATTGCAGTAGGACAAGCATACAATATTAACAACAGCACTTCTGATGCTCTTTGTGTAAAATTTGATTCATTAGGGAATATAATTTGGTCAAAAACATTAGATTTTGGAGATCAAGAAATAGCCTATACTATACAACAAACATTTGATCATGGATATATTCTGTGTGGTTTTCTTTATCAAACACAAGGAAACTTTATTGCAAAGCTTGATTCAAGCGGAATTCTTTCTTGGTCCCAAATGATAACCTCTGGAAATTACTCTAATGTAATCTACTCAGTAAAACAAACACCTGATAGTAATTTTATAGCTATTGGGAAAACAGAAAATAGTTCACCATACAGAAGTGAAGCATACCTAATAAAATTCTCGCCCACAGGAACAATAATCTGGTCTAAAAAACCTAACCTCCAATACCCAATTAATACTATTGGAGTAGATTTGGTAGTTACATCAAATGGAATTATTTCTTATTTACAAATAGATTATAGCATTGTTATTTTAAAAACAGACTTTTCCGGTAATGCCATATGGAGTAGGAAGTACAGTACATTTTATGGGTATTCAATGAATGGTTATCCATCTTTTAAAATTCTAAAAGCATCAAATAATTGTACAGTTTTCTTAAATTCTAATTCAGGTAATGGTGGACAATTATTTTATATTGATTCAATAGGAACTTTAAAATGGGCATCAGATTTAATGCTAATAGCAAGTGATGTAATAGAAACAAATGACAATGGCTTTCTTGTTATCGGTAATGGTCCTATTATGGGAGTTAAATCACCACCTACCGGAAATCCGCAAATTGGAGTAATGAAAATAGATAGTTTGGGTAATAGTTCTAATTGTATCAATCCTAATTTGGCACCTAATGAATCTGATACAATTAGCTTAATCCCTATTTTATTTACTTCTACTTCAGGCGGCACATCAAGCAATTTTTATCCTATTGTCTCTAATTCTTCATTATTAATAGAACCTGGAGACTGTGTTGCTTTCTTAGGAAATATCAAAGAACAAAAAATATTTAATAATGAAATATTAGTTACACCTAATCCATCAAATGGAATTATTAATATAACAACAAATAACAACAATAACTCAAATATTAGCGATATTATAGTTTATAATGTAATTGGCGATATTGTTTTTGAATCTTCAAATTCAAAAACGTTACAAACCCAAGTAGATTTGAGCATACTTACAAATGGCATTTACTTTATTAAAACAATAATTTCCGAGAAAACATTTTTAAATAAAATTGTTATTAGTCATTAATTTTTTAATATCTTGGTTTCGCTATTATTAAAATAAAAAAGCCGCACATTTTGTGCGACTTTCATTTTTATTAATGTGATTTGTTATAATAATATTCTCTCTCTTTTTTGATTATATAATTTTTCTAAAATTGCACCAGCATTTTTAAATTTGTTATTTAATATCATTGAAGCAATAATATAAGGTTTAAAACCAGCTTCTTTATATGTTTCAATACGGTATCTTTCAAAAACGGAGTCGGCTACCTCGCCCTCTTTACATGAAACATTAGAAATATCAGCTGGCAGACAATGCATGTATAAAGCTTTACCATCTTTAGTAAGTTTCATCTTTTCTTCGGTGCATTCCCAGTTTTTAAATTTCGCATTGTTAGCAAGGCATTCCTGCTCAAGAGATTTTAAACCTGCACTATCATTATTTTGTAAAAGCACAGTTCTGCGTTCCATAACCTTATATGGAGCCCAGCTCTTTGGATAAACAATATCTGCATTTTTAAATGCATCATCCATCGAGTTTACAATATTAAATTTACCACCTGATTGTGCAGCGTTTTTCTTAGCAATTTCAATAACTTCTGGTATTAATTCGTAACCTTCAGGATATGCTAAATCAACTTCCATTCCCATACGAGTCATTAAACCAATAATGCCCTGAGGTACGGATAAAGGCTTGCCATAACTTGGAGAATATGCCCATGTCATTGCAATTTTTTTACCTTTTAAATTCTCTAAAGAACCGAAATAACTTTTAAGATGTAACAAATCGGCCATAGATTGAGTTGGATGATCAATATCACATTGTAAATTCACAATACCAGGGCGTGAAGGAAGTACACCGTTTTTAAATCCGTCTTCAAGAGCTTCGCCAACTTCAACCATGTATGTGTGACCAGCACCTAAATACATATCATCACGAATTCCTATAACATCAGTCAGGAAAGAAATCATATTTGCAGTTTCGCGAACAGTTTCGCCATGTGCAATTTGTGATTTTCCTTCATCCAAATCCTGAACTTCTAACCCTAAAAGATTACATGCTGATGCAAAAGAAAATCTTGTACGTGTTGAGTTATCACGAAAATTAGATATTGCTAATCCTGAATCAAAACATTTTGCAGAAATATTATTATCACGAAGATATTTTAATGCTTCAGCAACTAATAAAGTCTGTTTTAATTCAGCCTCAGTTTTGTCCCATGTAAAAAGGAAATCTTTTTCGAAAAGTCCTGTGTTGAGATTTTTAATCTCTGAAATAAGTTTGTTAAAATCTGACATAGTATTTTGATTTAAAATAGCACTTCAAAAGCCTGTTTTTATTTATGATGCAAAAATAAGGTTTTTATTTTAAATGCAATATGGTTATTTGGCATATAAATTTAATTCCCTTCAGTCATGCTGAGCGTAGTCGAAGCATAGACCCTTCGACTACGCTCAGGGTGACACTCTAGGATAGTGTCATCCAGAGTTAAATCATATACGCATAAGCTGCATAAAATGCTGAAGCTGCAACAAGATCACTAACAGGAACCTTTTCATCAGGGGCATGAGCAAGAACTTCATTGCCCGGACCAAAACCTATTGTAGGTATTTTATACATTCCATTTGTTGCAATTCCATTTGTTGAGAATGTCCATTTGTCTATTAAAGGTTTTTTATTAAACAAACCCTCAAAAGCCTGAACTCCTGCCTGAACAACATGTTCGCCTTCTTCAATTTTCCAAGTAGGATAATATTTTTCCATTCCGTATTTTAAACCGGTATATGCAAGTTCCTCATAATACAAAATCTCGACTGTTGCATCCATACCTTTAACAATTGCTTCAATCTCAGCAACAGCAGATTCTTTAGTCTCTCCCCAGGTTAAACGTCTGTCCAAATGAAACTGAGCATAATCAGCAACAGCGCATAACGAAGGACTACCTGATTTTATTTCGGATATTGTTACAGAACCTTTCCCTAAGAACGGATCAGTTCCTAATTTTTCGTTTAATTTTTCAATTTCGAGAGCAGCACGGGCAGCCATATAAATTGCATTTTTACCTCTTTCAGGTGCACTACCATGACATGAAACACCACGGAATTTTACAACAATTTCCATACGTCCTCTGTGACCACGATAAATATTTAGGTTAGTTGGTTCAGTACTTATAACAAAATCCGGTATAAGTTTTTCTTCTTCTACAATATATTTCCAGCAAAGGCCATCGCAATCTTCTTCCATAACACTACCCACAACATAAACTGTAAGGTCTTTATCAAAACCTAATTCTTTCAAAATTTTTCCTGAAGTTACTGCAGCAGCCGGTCCACCTTCCTGGTCAACGGTTCCACGGCCATGCACAAAACCATCTTTTATCTCACCAGAAAAAGGATCGAAAGTCCAGTTATTAATATTCCCAACATCAACTGTGTCCATATGACCGTCAATAGCCAGAATACGTTTTCCGTTACCAATTCTGCCAATTACATTTCCAAGGCCATCAATTCTCACCTCATCAAAGCCGGCTTCTTCCATCTGTCGTTTAAGTTCTAATTGAACATCTTTTTCGTTCATACTGGTTGATTTTATTTTTACCAGCTTTGATAAATTGTTAGCAGTATAGTCTTTATACTTTTCTGCAAGTGCGTTAATTTTACTAAAAATTTCGTTCATTTCTTTTTATTTAAATGGGTCGCAAATTTATGATATTGTTTTAAATTAAAGTCAAAATTTGGGTAAAAGATTATATTTTGTAATAACTGAATAAACTAAACAAAAATAACATACTATAGTCACCCTGAGCCCTTCCTTCGTCAGGATAAACTCCATCGAAGGGTCTATGGTTCGACTCCGCTCACCATGACCCGAGAATGAACTGGGTGTTGAGAGTATTTGCATATTTCTATTTTCTCAATTTATTTCTTATTTTTTCAGAAGAAAGTAATATTACCTCATAAGTTGCTGGCAAAGTAAACTCAGGCTCAATATTGTGATTTCCAACAGCTGAGATAGCATCCTTTATTGCCAACCAGACAGAAAATGCAAGCATAAACGGTGGCTCACCAACTGCTTTACTTTTTAAAATTGTTCCTGCATTTGGAGCATTTTTAAGTAATTCAACTCTAAAATCTTTAGGAATATCATTTACTGTAGGAATTTTATATGTATCGGGAGAATGAGTTGTAAGATTTCCATTTTTATCCCATTTCAATTCTTCTGTTGTAACCCAACCTACACCCTGAATAAATGCACCTTCAACTTGTCCGATATCTATTCCTTCATTTATTGAATTGCCAACATCGTTCAGAATATCTGTTCTTAACAATTTGTACTGTCCTGTTAATGTATCAATTTCTACTTCCGAAACCGACATTCCATATGAAAAATAATAAAACGGATTTCCCTGCCCTTTTTCTCTATCAAAGAAAATTCCCGGTGTTTTATAATAACCTGTAGAACTTAAGCTGACCTGCTTAAAATAGGCGGTTTTAATTATATCATTAAATGAGATTTTATTCTGTGGATTAGTTTTATCGAAAATAAAGTTATTTTCAAAAACTATATTTTCTTTAAATATTTTGTTTTT
The DNA here is from genome assembly GCA_016218155.1 of Bacteroidia bacterium. Lineage (NCBI taxonomy): Bacteria > Pseudomonadati > Bacteroidota > Bacteroidia > Bacteroidia bacterium. The sequence goes on along the minus strand of JACREQ010000011.1, from coordinate 99,891 downwards.
GGGGTGCAGTCTATCAAGTTCAGAAATTACAACTTCTAGAAGTCTTGATTTTATTATATCAATAGCATTTTTAACTGCCATTCCGTTAATATCACTTCCTGATGAAGCAGCAGTTGGCGAAGTATTGGGAACCTTTGATGTATTTGTTGCATTTACTTTTATTCTATCTGGTGAAATACCAAATTCAGCTGAAGCCACCTGCAACATTTTAGTATGAAGTCCCTGCCCCATTTCTGTACCACCATGATTAACCAACACAGTTCCGTCAGTATAAATATTAACCAATGCGCCAGCCTGATTCAAAAATGAAGTAGTAAACGAAATTCCAAATTTAACCGGAGTAATAGCCAGACCTCTTTTTATAAATTCGTTCTCTTTGTTAAATTTGTCAATTTCATTTCTTCGTTTCGAATAATCCGAAGATTTAACAAGCTGGTCATACATAACAAATAACCTGTTATTATCTATCTTCTGACCATAAGGAGTAAAATTATTTTTATCTATTTTATAAAAATTCAAAAGTCTGATTTCTGCACTATCTTTTTTTAAGTAACGTGCAATCATGTCTATACAATTTTCAATAACAGCAATACCCTGTGGTCCACCAAAACCTCTATAAGCAGTATTTGACGGAAGGTTGGTTTTCCATGCCTTACCTATAATCTTAACATCGGGAATAAAATATGAACTATCTGCATGAAGCATTGCTCTCTCAAGTATTGCCATTGAAAGATCTGTGGCTGCTCCAGCATCAGTATTTATTTCGACTTTATATGCAAGAATTTTACCTACATTATCAAAACCAATTTCATATTTTGAAAGACAACGATGACGCTTACCTGTCATAATCTGGTCGTCATCTCTGAATAAATGAATTTTGACAGGTCGCTTTGTCGCATTTGCCAATAATGCAGCCCAAGCAGCGACATGATTTCCCTGTGTTTCCTTTCCACCAAAGCCCCCGCCCATGCGCTTAACTTCAACTTCAACTTCATTTTTAGAAATCCCTAGAACTTCTGCAACAATAGCCTGAGTTTCTGTAGGATTCTGACTAGAAGCATGAACCATCATTTCTTTTCCCTCACCCGGAACAGCAAGTGCAGTCTGAGTTTCGAGGTACCAGTGTTCCTGTCCGTTTGTTTTTAATTCACCTTTAAAAGTATGTGGAGAATTTTTTAATGCAGCTTCTACATTTCCTCTTTCAATCTTTCTTTGAGGAGCTAAAATATTATTTTTTGCAATTGAAGTTTCAATATCTAAAATTGCATCTAGAGTTTCATATTCAATTTCTATAAGCTTTTCTGCCTGTAATAAAGCGTCTTTATTTTCGGCAGCAATAAGAGCAATTGCTTGCCCAACAAAAGTCACAATTTTTTCTGAAAGACATGGTTCATCGTGAATAACTGGTCCCATCTGGTTTTCACCGGGAATATCTTTTGCAATTATAACAGCATGTACACCTTTTACCTTTAAAGCTTTCTTAATGTTAATATTCTTAATTTTTGCATGAGCATACTTGCTGAATACAACTTTACCGAGCAAAAGCTGAGAACTCATCAACATGTCGTTAATGTAAACCGATTCACCGGTTACATGTTTTATTGCGCTATCGTGATGTATCTGATCTGACATCTTTAATTTCATTAAATTCTTAATTCTGTTTTGTTTCAAGATAAAACTTGAGCAAAAGATTTTTTGCTGCAGTACTTCTGAACTCAGCTTCTGAACGTGCATCTGACAATGGAGTAAATTCTTTTTCCAGAGTTTTCATAGCAGTTTCAACATTTTCGCGATTCCATTTTTTGCCTGTTAGCAATTTTTCAGTTTCTTTAGCACGTTTTGTTACGGCAGCCATTCCACCAAATGCAAGTTTTATTTCTGTAACACTTCCTCCAGTCAATTTCAAGCTAAATGCCCCACTAACAGTGGAAATATCCATATCTTTTCTTTTCGAAATCTTGTATGAATTTACTATACACGTTTTATCTGATTTTGGAATTATAACTTCAGAAATAAGTTCATCATTTTTTAAATCAGTCTGGCGATAACCTTTAATAAAATCTTCAATTTCAATAATTCTTTCAGAATTTGCTGATTGCAACTTTATTTTAGCACAATGTGCAAATAAAACAGGAAGCGTATCGCCAATCGGAGATGCTGAGCCTACATTACCACCAATAGTTGCAATATTCCTTATTTGCAAAGAACCAAATACATTTAAGATTTTATTTAATGCAGAAAATCTCTCGACTGAAAAGTTTCTTACCTGTTCTATTGTTATACCAGCACCAAAAACAATATTGTTTTTTTCTTCTTTAATATTTTTAAACTCTGCGATACCTGACAAATCCAGTATTTCAGAAAACAATTCATTTTTCTTTGTCTGGCGCAAAGCAACATCTGTAGAACCATTTATGATTATTGCATCTGGATTTTCTTTTCTTAATCTAAGTGCTTCGGACAATGTAAATGGTTTAAAATATTTCTGTATTTTGTTTTTTAATATTATAGTATCAGTATTTGATTTTATTTTCTTTAATAATTCAATTACCTCTTTTTCACTTTTTGAAAATTGGTCTTCGCCATTATTCACACATGCTTTATGGGCAGCTTCAATTATTGGTTGATATCCTGTACAACGACACAAATTTCCAGTCAAAGCATCTTCTATTACTTCTCTGGTTGGATTTTGATAATTTTTATAAATTCCAAATAAAGACATTACAATACCCGGAGTACAATAACCACACTGGCTACCATTAGTCTCAACCATTAATTGCTGAACAGGATGAAGTGCTTTTTCGTTATTTTCAGTAATCGCTAAATTTTCAACAGTAATTAATTGCTTTCCGTGTATCATGGGAAGAAAAACCAAACAAGAATCAAGAGTTTTATAAACCAGTTTTTCGTTCTCACCAATTTCTGCAATTACAATGGTACAGGCTCCACAATCTCCCTCCGCACAACCTTCTTTAACTCCCTTGTGTTCAGGAAACGATCGCAAGTAATTTAAGACAGTAGTAGTTGGATTAAGTTCAGGGTATTTTGAAAAATCAACTTCCCTGATCTTACCATCTAAAACAAAACGAACGGTATTTTTCATAAATATTATAAATCATTAATCCCTTTTGTCAAGCTGAACAAAGTGAAGCATCTATATTATTATATGACCAGATTCTTCGCTTAGCTCAGAATGACAAATTAAAATATTATTAAATATTGATAATAAGTCCAACATAAGCAATACAAAAATACAACATTTCCATTGCTTTTATTCAACAGAAAATTATTCCTTTAACATGTATTTAATGAGTATTAAAGTCGAAAGCTGGAAAGTTTAAAAAATTATTGTCGCCATTCTAAAACCTAATTGTGACTTTTAGGATCAAAAAAAAAGGTTCGTGAAGACACGAACCATTTAAGTTATATAGCCAGTCAGTCTTCGAGTCCTTCTCCGCCGCGGCGGAAAGCTCAGGACAAGCCCTCAGACTGACAAAAAAACTATTTCATTTCAAAATGCTCCTGATCGGTAATTTTTTCGCAATAATTACATTTTAGTGTAACATTCTTTTTTTCTATTACAACAAATTTTGTTTTAACATTTTCCTGGTTTGTAATACACTTTGGATTCATACATTTAACAATACCTTCGATATTATCAGGTACCTGAACATTATCTTTCTCTACAACTTTATAATCGCGTATAATGTTAATTTTTGCTTCAGGTGCAAACAACGCTATTTTGTTAAGATCTTTCTGACTAGGAAATTTATCTGAAATTTTAATAATTCCTTTTTGCCCTAATCTTTTACTTTCAAAATTATAACCAATGGTTATTTGAGTGTCCATTTTTTGTAACTCAAGTATTGAGATTACCTTAAATAAGCTTCGTGCAGGAATATGATCAATAACAGTTCCTTCTTTAATTGCACTTACTTTTAACTCTTTCATATCTTTTGATTCCATAATTTTTCTTTTTATTTATTTTAAACCTAAAATTGATGAAATAATAGCCATACGTGCAAACACTCCGTTAAGTGCCTGTCTGAAATAATATGCTTTTTCGCTATCGTCAACGTCTTCACTTATTTCGTTAACACGTGGTAGTGGATGAAGAATTTTTAAACCAGGTTTTGTTCCTTCTAACATTGCATTTTTAAGTACAAAAGCATTTTTTACTTTTTCATATTCCATTGGATCGGAAAATCTTTCTTTTTGAACCCTGGTAACATATGCAATATCAGAAGTTTTAAGTACTTCCCCTAAATCACGATGCTCTTCGAAAGGAATGTTTTTTTCCTTTAAAAACAACTTATACTCATTAGGCATTTTTAATTCCTCTGGAGAAACAAAATGAAATTTTGGAGAAAAATAAGACATAGCCTGTATTAATGAATGAACAGTTCTTCCATATTTTAAATCACCTACCATAGTAATTGTTAAATCTTCTAATTTACCTTGTGTTTGCTTCATTGTATATAAATCTAACAAACATTGTGTAGGATGTTGATTTGCACCATCACCTGCATTAACAATGGGCACATCTGATACTTCACTTGCCCAACGCGCACTTCCCTCAATAGGATGACGCATAACAATTAAATCAGAATACTGAGATACAGTTTTTATTGTATCTTTTAATGTTTCACCTTTAGATACACTTGATGAACTTGAATCGGTAAAACCAATGATACTTCCACCCATACGTTGAACAGCACTCTCAAAACTCAAACGAGTTCTGGTTGAAGGTTCAAAGAAAAGTGTTGCAATAACTTTTCCGGATAACAAATTACCATAACTACGAGGATTTTTTTCAAACTCCTCGGCCAAATCCATAATTCTCAAATAATCGTTTTTCGAGTAATCGTGGATTGAAATCAGACTTTTGTTTTTCATGTTTTTGTTTGATTTATATATTTAATTTACAATTCTCTCATTAATAATTCGTATGTTTTTTGCATCATTATAACATCAATCACACTAACCTTTTCCTGACTGGAATGGTTTCCTTCTTCTGGAACTCCAATAAAACACCAATCAATCGGATATGCAGATTTTTGCAGATAACCGCCATCACTTGATCCGGAAGACTCAACCTCTGATTGATATTTTATTTTGTTATCAATTAAAATATTCAATACATTATTCACAAATATTTTTCTTGGAATATATTTATCACGCAATGTAACAGCAACACCTTTACCTAAGAATACTCCTTCTGTAGCCCATGTAATATCACAAATTAAGGCTTGCTTTACAGAATATTTCTCATAAATAACTTTTGCAATTTTTTCAACATTTCCTCCACCATGTTCTTCGTTGCAGGAAAAAACCAAGATTCCATCTTTAAGTGTTTTTGCAAGATTCATCAAAACCCATACTCCCAAACGATCATCAAGATAAGGAGCTACAATACCTTTTTCAGATGCATTAAATTCTACTTTATATGTGAGTGTTGTTCCGGCAGGTATAATTTCTTTAAAATCGCAAAAGATTTTATCGTCACCTTTTTTACATTTTAATTTTGTTACAATTTGTTTTCCTGAATAATTCCCAACTAATCTATCTCCGTTTTTATAATGTGGTCCGCCAATTGGAATAATTTCATTTTTATATCTGACAGTAAATCCAGTTGAGTCCATATGTGCAAATACTGCCGTTCTTGGTTTTCCAAAAACCAGCATTACTGCATCCTGTAAACCATCATCTTCAATTATTAAAGGCTTTACCTTCCAGCTTTTCATATTAGTCTTTACCCACGAAAGAATAAATTCTTTCATTGGCAATTCATCAGCCGAAGGCGCATGAATACTACACAGTTTTTTCAGTAATTCCATTATCTAATATTTTACATGAAACTCCCTCAGTCTTATTTAACAAATTTTCAATCTTTGTTGACAAACTTGAGTAAACTTCAAAATTTATAACACAATCCAGTTCAAATTTTTGGTCAATAATTTCAATCCCATCTTCCTTTAAAATATTCATTACGGAATTCATCTGAGGATATTGAAATTTTATTACACCTTGTTTTTTCTCATATGAAGTAATTATTTCAGCTTTATCTAAAGTATCAATAGCAGCTGATCTGAAAGCATGAATTAAACCAGGAATCCCCAATTTAACACCACCGTAATATCTTACAACAACAAGTAGAATATTTGTTAATTGTCTGGAGTTAATCTGTCCTAAAATCTGAACCCCAGCTGTATTTGCCTGCTCGCCATCATCGCTTGATCGATAAATTTCTCTCGATTTACCAATCATATAGGCATAGCAACGATGTGTTGCATCAAAATAATCTTTACGTATTTTTTTAATTATTTCTTTAACAGAATCTTCATTATTAACGGGGAAAGCAAGTCCTATAAACCGACTTTTCCGGTCTTTAAAAAATCCTTCGGCAGGACACTTAATTGTTAAAAAAGCATCAGACTCCATGCATTCCCATTAATAACCAGATTGCTATTATTGATAACAAAATACCAATCCAGTTTATAATTTTTAATTTTTCTTTAAAAAATATTAATCCTATAAAAACAGAAATGGTAACGATTCCAATATTATTTAATCCAAATACAACAGAACTCTCAAGTCCGCTTTTATTTAAAGCATTTATCATAAAATAAACCGAACCAAAGTTTGCCATCCCTAACATAATACCAAATACTACAGTTGGAATATTTCTAAACCCCTTTAAAAAGTTTTTTCTTGTTATTCCTGCTATCAATCCTGCTATTAATGAAACTCCAAAAGATATTGCCGTAAAAAACGAAACATCATTTTTAACATAATCCTGCTGCGCATATTTTACAAGAGTATCTATAACACCAATACCTACAAATAAAATCAGGGGAAGAAACATTAAAAATACTTCCTGTTTCTTTTCAGGTTTTCTCCAAATTGTTAATAACAATGCTAAAAGAGCTACACCCAAACCCAATAATTTGACACTTGTAACAACCTCGCTATAAAAAAGTATTGAAAAAGCAACAGGAACAATTACCGACATTTTGCAGGCTACGGTGGTGATTGAGATGCCAGCCTTTTGCGATGAAACTCCAATAAAGAAAAATGTAACAATGAATAGAATCCCAAGTATTAACGCAAGAACAAACCAGCTTTTTTCATATACTTGAGGCAAGTTAACCCAATCGGAAGATAAACTTAAACCTAAAACAAAAGCAACTAAATAATTTATTATTATTGACTGAAAAGTATAAGCTTTAAATTTATCAATAAGTTTAAAAAGAATAAAAATGAGTGCTGATGATAGGATACAAAACAGAATATTTATCATTTAGCACATTTTTGATTAAAAAAAAAGCAGGTATTAAACCTGCTTTTCCAATTATAATTTGAGTTTCTTTTCAATTTCATCAATGTATAATCTAAAACGTTTATCGGTATCGATGAGATTATTTACTGTTTTGCATGCATGTAAAACAGTAGCATGATCTTTACCGCCAATTACTGAGCCAATCGAAGCCAACGAGCTCTTTGTTAAATTTTTTGCAAAATACATTGCAATCTGACGTGCCTGAACTATCTCGCGTTTGCGGGTTTTAGATTTAAGCATATCAACCTGCATATTGAAATAATCGCAAACAACTTTCTGAATATAATCAATAGAAATTTCTCTGCGTGTACTTTTAACAAGTTTATCAATAATTTGTTTAGCAAGATCGAGAGTAATTTCTTTCTTATTTAATGTTGACTGAGCTAAAATTGAAACCAATGCACCTTCAAGTTCGCGCATATTGTTAGTAATATGCGAAGCAAGGTATTCAATTATCTCATCTGGCATTTCAATGCCATCATTATAAGTTTTCTTTTTAAGAATTGCTATTCTTGTTTCAAAGTCCGGAGCTTGTAAGTCAGCAGCTAATCCCCATTTGAAACGTGAAAGCAAGCGTTGTTCCATTCCTTGTAATTCAACAGGTGGTTTATCAGCTGTTATTACAAGTTGTTTGTTAGATTGATGTAAATGATTAAAAATATGGAAGAAAATGTCCTGTGTTTTTTCTTTTCCGGTTAATTCATGAACATCATCAATTATTAAAACATCTATCATTTGATAGAAGTGAACAAAGTCGTTGCGGTTATTATTTCTGATAGAATCCATGAACTGAGTAATAAACTTATGCGCCTGAACATAAAGCACAGTTTTTTCAGGGAAACGTTCTTTTACTTCAATTCCAATAGCCTGACATAAATGAGTTTTTCCTAAACCGTTTGCACTATAAAGGAATAATGGATTAAATGCAGTACCTCCAGGATTACAGGCAACAGCATAACCGGCAGAACGGGCTAATCTGTTACATTCACCTTCAACAAAATTACTAAATGAATTATCAGGATTTAATTGAGGATCGATACTCAATTTTTTAATTCCGGGAAGTATAAAAGGATTTTTTATTGATCTGTCTTCTGAATCTAAAGGAACAGATAAAGGCTGATTTTTTAAATCAGATTTATTTTTAGCTGGAAGTTTTACTGTATAAGGCTTTGTGTTAGATTGTGAGTTATTGTCCATAACAACGTTATATTCCAATTTAACGTCGTCCCCAATTTCTTTTCTAAGAGTTTTGCTAATAATATCAATATATTGCTCCTCTAAGTACTCGTAGAAAAAAGGACTAGGCACCTGAATTGTTAATACGTTGTGCTCCATTTTGAGCGGAACAATAGGCTCAAACCACGTTTTAAAACTAATAGAAGGCACATTGTCCTTTATTACCTTCAAGCAATTATTCCAAACATCAACATGATTCTTACTCATTCTCCCTCAGTGGTATTTTTAATTTTTCGGTTTTATAATTTCAGTCAGCAATATTGTAAAAAAAATAGTTAAAAAAAAAGTGAAATATCTATTGTTTTTTCATTTTATTTTACAAGTATCTGCATAGAACAATTTTACGTTTGTCAAAAAAACACATCTATTTTTTTAGATATATGTAATGTGCTCTTTAACTATTAATTAAAATGTTAATAACTTCAGTTCGATTAATTATTCTCAAAGATACAAAATTGTTTTTCAGAACACATTTTTTATAAAAAAATACTAAAAAAAGGACACAAATATTTATACTTTTAAAATAAGATTTATGACTTATTTTTTAACATGAAAGCATTCAACTTAAAATAAACAATTACCTCAACAAATTAATTAACCCATTTTTTGTTAAGATTTTTCCGCTGTACGTTGCAGCTTTAGCAGTATAAGCATAAGTATCAATATTCTGCTTTATCCCTTTAAATGTACCATCCCAACCTTGTTGCATGTCATCAGTTTCAAAAATACATTCTCCCCAGCGGTTATATATTTTAAATTCTACAAGATTCTTAATACCCCATCCGCGTACATAAACAAGGTCATTATCACCATCATTATTTGGAGTAAAAGCAGAAGGTACATCTAGCGAATACTCTTCTTTAACTGTAATAGTTATCTGACCTCGAATAGTATCACATTTCATTGAATCAACAATTTCAACAGTATATGTTGTAGTTTGCAATGGTTGTGCAACCGGGTTTGAACAAGTTGTGCATGACAAACCATATGAAGGTGTCCAATTATAAGTTACAGTAGACTGGTCTGAACTTGCCAACATATCAACATACTCACCTATAATAATAGTAGTATCTGAATTATGATTCAATTCAGGAATCTGCTGAACAAATACAAAAACTGAATCTGAATTTACACATTGATGACTATCTGTAATTGTTACATGATACAAGGTTGAACTATCAGGCGTTGCCCATGGATTTGCTGAAGTAATGTTTGAAAGACCATCAGATGGCGACCACACCGGGTTTGTATTTGTAACCGAAAGTTGTACCGCATTTCCTGCACAAATTGAGACATCATTACTAACAGTCATTTGTGGCAAAGAATATACAGTATAATGTTTGGTAATACTATCAACACATCCAACCTCACTATTATATACAGTTAAAGTAATATTGTAATCAATGTTATTTGGCGTTGTATTATAATATGTGTGCGTTCCCGGAACTACAGCAGAATCGGTACTTGTAAAATACTGCCCATCACCTAAATTCCAAATCATACTATCAGCACCCAGTGAATAATTATAAAAATCAAGTATTCCTGGCTGACAAATAACAGAATCATTACTTCCGGTTAAACTATTTAAATAATTAAAATTAGCCATTACCTGATATATATTAATATATGCAGAGTCTTTTTTCTGACAATTGACATCACTCTGATAAATTAGATATACTTTAGTAAGACCTGTAGGAGGTACATAATTAAATTGATATGTAAATGGAGTGGTATTACCACCTCCTCCATCTCCGAATGACCAATTAAAAGAAGTTACACCAACATCATTAATTAAAGCAAATGTAACTGACTCGCCTTTACAAATTGAAGTATCGGAATATGAAATCTCTGCATATGGACCACCAACCTGAATTAATACACTATCTTTACTTGTACAGCCAAAAAGAGTTTCAGGTGTTGTTGTTGCATTTAAATACAACCAGTAATTTCCGGGTAAAGTATAATTATGAATTGGCTCAAACTGATTACCTGTACCTCCATCGCCAAATGACCAGTTCCAATTTGGAGAATACAAAGTATTTGTTTGATTTGTTATATTAATCATAAAAGGATAACAGGTAGATATTGAATCTGTAACAGTCATTTTAGCAACAATATCCTGAACGCGAATAAATGAAGGCTTAATAACAGATCCGTCACAACCTAAAAGTGTACTTTGATTTAAAAGAGAAACAGTATAAGTACCTGTATCAGCATATAAATGAACAAAATTTGGACTTGAAGTACTTGCTGTCATGCCATCTCCAAAATCCCATGAAAAGCCCGTTGTATATGGTACTGTAGAATTAAAGTAAACCGAATCGCCCAAACAAATTGTACTATCTATAGCAGAAAAATCAGGGGGTAGATTTAACACAGTAATCATTTGAGCTGGTGCAAGTGAGATACAACCAATAGAATCTGTAAGCTGTAAACTTGCACTATATGTACCCGGATTAATATAGTTAAAATCAGCAGACGTACCTGTAACAGAACCAAGTCCACCTGAAAACCATGTTAAAGTATAAGGAATATCAGAATGACTTGTATCAGTAAAATGTACTGGAAGCGGAGAACATCCTGAATCCTGACTCATGGTAAAACCGGCAACAGGGTAATATACCTGAATAGTAGTTGTATCTGAATCAACACAACCCAATCTGTTTGTCATTGTTAAGATAACATTATAAACACCTGACTGAGTAGGAAAATTATGCACTTGATATGGGCTGAATGTATTAAAAAAAGTATAAGGAATTATTTGCCCATCACCATAATTGATTGAATAAATTGAATTCTGAGGCAACTGACCCGGATTTTCCCAATCAACAGAACCGGCCATATTAATAGCATTATTATTATAACAATTAGGAGTAGTTGCATTAACAAACGCATCTATAACTAATAGCTGAAATGTTAAACTATCCTCATAAAAGCAACCGGTTGTATCATTATATGCCTTAAGCCGGACTTTATATGTTCCTCTTGAAGGGTAATCATACCAAACCGTATCATTATATACATAAACCGGATTTGCATATACAGCTGAATTATAATCTGCAACCCCATCATCATTAAAATCCCATTCCCATCTGGTTGCCTGTTTTATAAAACCAACCGTAAATCCCATATGTAATGGAGTTTCACATGAAAATAATGTATCGAGATTTCTAAGATATGGACCATCTAATAAAAATGCATTAGTATCAATTAAAGTATCCTTACACTCTAAAAAGCCAACTATTAATTGAATTGAAATAGAATCGTTGCCATGAAAATCGACAGTAGGATGCGTTTCACTACTTGATGCAATATCAAATGCAGAATCGGTATCAAAATGAGAAATAAAAGTCCACTGCCAGAAATCGATTAAGTTTGAATCAGTAGACATACTAATAAAATGAATACTGGTATCATTAGCACAACCTCCAGTATATGCATAATCAATTATTGGAATCTGGTGAGAACCTATTTTAATTTCAATAGAATCTTTTGCAGTACATCCAACATCAGTAATTACAGTAAGAGTAATTGTATATTCACCGGTATCATTAAAAATGTGAACAGGTTCTTGTAACTGAGAAGTATTTAGCAATCCTGAAATTGTGTCGCCAAAATTCCAACTATACCCTCCATTTACAGATATACTATCCAAAGCCCAATAGCAATTTCCACTTCCGGTAAAATCTACAGGAAAAGGAATACAGTGATTTGGCAATGAATCACTATCCCATTCAATATTTGCTTCAGGAAAATCCACTTTAACAGGAACAGTATCAGTAAATTCACCAACACAGCCATGACTATCAGTAATAGTTAATGAAGGATAATATGTTCCTTCGTGAATATAATCAACATATGGATTTGGATTATTTGACGAGAGCTGATCGCCAAAATCCCAACTAAAATAAACAGCATCAGGCGATGTATTATTAAAAATAATAGAATCTCCCCCGCAATAATAATGGGAAGACAGTGAAAAAGAAACTAATGGTGCGACTCTTACTATAACTGTATCATGAATAATCGCCTGACAAGCACCACCAGGATCAGCAATTAATGTAATAACATACAATCCAGATGCAGCAAAGCTATGTGTAGGGTTTTGTAAAGTTGAACTATTATTTCCACCTGATGTTGGATCGCCAAAACCCCAAAGTACATTTATTCCACCAGCATCACTAAAAAAATTTACAACTTCATTCTGACAAACACTATCTCCTGGTAAAAAATGAAATGCAGCTGTAACCGGTGTAATTTTTATATAATCATCAATAATTAGTGAGTCTTTACAACCATTTGCATCAGTTACAACTAATTTAACAGTATAAGTTCCAGCAACGGTATATGTATAAGCCGGAGCCTGAAGATTTGAAGTACCACCATCACCAAAATCCCAAGAATATTGCAAAGCTCCGTAACCGGTAGAAGTATTACTAAATGTTACAGGAAAAGGAACAGTACAATTAATGGTAGAATTTGCAGTAAAACCGACAATAGGCGGATTAGAAACATTTACATAATTATTAAGTGTATCCCAATCAGTACAACCATGACTGTCTTCAACCTTTAAATAAATACTCCATATACCAGCATTTGCAAAAGAATGGGTTGGGTTTTGCATAGCAGAACCATATCCATCACCAAAGTCCCATGCCCAACTGTTTATAACACCATCACCATTAACAGACTGATCGGTAAATGCCACATTTAATGGAACACAACCATGTAAAGGAGGAGTTCCTATAAAAATGGCATCGGGATTTCTCCAGATATTTATAGTTTTCGAAACACTATCACGTGAGCTACCATTAATTGCTACTAACGTAACAGTGTATGTTCCAACATTAACATAATTCTCAGTAACAGTTGGTGCTGAAGATGTAGAAATATTACCATCACCAAAACGCCAGATATAAGAAGTTGCACCGGTTGATTGATTTGTAAAATTAATTGTTTGCTGTCCACAACCCTCTAATGTATCCTGTGTAAAAGCAGCAACTTGTCCAAATGCATTAACTGCAAACGGAAATGTAAGTAAACAAATCAGAAAATATTTTAGTTTTAAATTCATCTCAGATTAATTTAATCGTGCAATATAGAGAAAAACCATTAAACTCAAAAATTACAGATCAAATCTTTTTCTAACAAATCACTTAAATATAAATTTTGACACTATTATTATTAGTAATCTATAAAAAATACTATTTTTGCCTGATTATAGAATCACTGTGAAAAAGATATTATTAATATTATCGGCTATAATACTGACAGTTACTTCTTCAAAACTAACTGCACAGGATATTCATTTTTCGCAATTTTATGCATCCCCTTTATCTCTTAATCCTGCAAATACAGGTAATTACGATGGCGATTGGCGCATAATGAATAATTATCGCTCACAATGGAGAGCTTTATCAATTCCATTCAGAACAATTTCTATCGGATTAGACAGGCAAATTTGGATACATTCTGAAAAATTCAGTGCCGGTTTTTATGTAATTAATGATAAATCGGGTCCCGCAGGACTAACTGTAAATAAACTATATTTATCTCTTGCATGGCATAAAACAATTAATGGTCACAATATACACACAGGTATTCAGGGTGGAATGGTATTCAAAAAATTCTCAATGGATGCTCTTACTTTTCCAAGTCAGTTTGATATGACTTCAGGATATTTCAACAGTCAATTGCCGGTAAATGAAGACAACACTAATTTAAATACTAATTATCCCGATTTAAATTTCGGTTTTGGCTGGAGTAAAAAACTCAGATATTTTGAACCAGAAGCTGGTTTATCTTTATTTCATTTAACTATGCCAAAAGAATCATTTCTCGAAAATAATAATCACCTGCCAATTCGTGCCGCATTAAATTTAGGCTTAAATATTCCTATAAAAAACTGGTTTGCCCACCCTATGTTTCTTTATATGAAACAAACAAGAGCAACTGACTTTTTAGGAGGACTGGAATTTGGTTATAACATTCCAAAATCAAATCTAATTAAACAAATTTTTGCAGGATATTTTTTCAGAAACGATTTTTCTACAGCCTTTGATGCATCAATTGCTGTTATTGGTCTTCAGTTTAAACAATTAAGATTGGGGTTTAGTTATGACATAAATTCGTCACCATTAAAGGTTGCAACTAATCGTAAGGGTGCTTTTGAATTTTCATTGATTTATATTTCAAAAAGCACTATTCCACAAAAAGTAACACTTCCATGCGACAGACTATAAATAAACAACTATATAAAAAACTTATAAGAAACTTTGTTTCTGTTATTATATTGGTTGTTTTTTCGGCACATTGTTATTCGCAGCCTTCAGAAACAATGAAGTATTTGAATAAATGGAAAATAAAAGGCTTTGCAAAAAATTCACAGCGACTTGGAGACACATATTCTGCAATTGAATATTTTGAACAACTTCATAAAAACCAACCAAAGAATACCGACTACTGCAATACATTAGGACACCTATATTATAAAGCTCGCAATTATCCTATGGCAAAAGAATATTTTTCTATTGCATATGATAATGATAAGGACGTATTTACTGATGCTTTATTTTTTCAAGCTTTAATGGAAAAAATGATGGGTGACTATGATAAAGCAAAAGAAGATTTTCAGAAATTTACAAAAGCTGCAAAGGGAACCACTTTTGAACAGGATTATAAAAAAATAACAAAAAACGAAATTGAAGGTTGTGACCTTGCAAAAAGAAAACTGGATTCTGCACTTAAAGTTGTTATCTATCACTTAGACACATCAATTAACAAAGCACACGTTGAAATGTCGCCTTACCCTATTGGGAAAGATAACATTATATACGGATCTTTAAAAGCAGACAAAGTAAAATATATTGACCTACAAGACTCATCGCAAAAAATGCCTGTACGTCAGATTTATGGCGCAAAAAGAGTTGGCGACAAATGGGAATCGACAGGAATATTTGATGGACCATTTAATAAATCAGATGAAAACACTTGTAATGGAGCATTATCTCAGGATGGAAAAAGATTTTATTTTACAAGATGTAAGCAAAACTGGAAAAACAAAACAATCTGCGAAATATATCTAAGTAAAAAAATTGACGGAACATGGAGTGAACCTGAAAAACTAAATTCTGAAATAAATAATCCAAAATTCACTTCAACACAGCCAACAATTGGAACCGACTCAAAATTAAATGCAGAAGTTCTTTATTTTGTATCTGACAGAGATCAGGGACGTGGTGGTCTTGACATTTGGTATTCTGTTTACAACGAAAAAAAGAACCTTTACCGAACTCCACGAAATGCCGGTAACAAGATAAATACTATTGGCGACGAATCTACTCCGTTTTATGATATGGATAGTCGTACTATGTATTTCAGCTCAACCGGTTGGCCTGGAATGGGAGGATATGATGTTTACAAAAATACCGGAGAGTTAAGCACATGGCTAAATCCAATGAATATTGGTTTTCCTATAAATTCGAGTACAGACGATATTTATTTCGTTGTCGGAAAAAATAAAGAGGAAGGGTTTTTAGTATCTAATCGTAAAGGTGGCGTAGCATTATTAAGTGAAACTTGTTGCGATGATATTTACGAATACAAATGGTCGGAATATATACATGTTGGTGTTACCGGAAAAATATTTGCCATTAAAGATAGCGCTATTTATAAACAACTGGAAAGACAGATAGAAGAAACAAAATTCATAAATGACGACGATCCTTTCGAAAAAATTGACCCCCTTCATAAACAAGCTGTCAACTTATTTTTAATTTCTGAAGGAAAAGAAAGAATTTTTATAAAAGCAGACACAACTTCAGAAGAAGGTGAATATTTCTTTGACATTGAACCGGGAAAAGAATATAAAATAGTTGTAGAGAATTATGGAATGTTTAATAAAGAACTTTCTGTTGATACAAGAAAAATTATTAAATCAGATACTATTCGTTTAGATGCTATTTATATTAATATTTTACCTAAAGAACCCATTATAGTAAAAAATATATACTACGACTTTGACGATTGGAAACTTACACAAAGTTCTCAATTAGTAATCGATACAACATTATTCAAAATTTTAACAGCAAATCCAAGAATTGTTGTTGAAATAGGCTCTCATACTGACAGTAAAGGTGAAGATAAATACAATGAAAAACTTTCTCAGCGTCGTGCAGAGAGTGTTGTAAAATATCTGATTGAAAAAGGAATTGACAAAGAACGTTTATTTGCAAAAGGATATGGTGAAAATATTCCTATTGCTAAAAATGAAAATCCTGATGGAAGCGATAACCCTGATGGAAGACAAATGAACAGACGAACAGAATTTCGTATTGTAGGCTCACTTGACCAATACTCTAAGGTTATTTATCAGGAATAAGCATTCATTCCGCCGCTACAATCCAAACATTTATATTAATGTTTTAAGCGTCCACGCTTAAAACCAACCAATATATTGTTTTATATTGTACATTTATATAATATTATTAGAATCATAATTAATACTAGTTATTATGAAAAAAATTATTATTGTTTTTACGTTCATAATCATTGTTGTAAATGGATTCTCTCAGCAAAACATTAAGATACTTGTTGCAGGAAAATCTTTTGGAAACCTTACTGTTAATGAAATTAAAGAGGCGAAAAAGGTTACTTTAAATACAGATACTATAAAAATTATTTCTTTTAATTTTTCAGGAATCGTAACCGGATATACTAAAGATGTCGGTGTAAATGGTGATAGTTTTACTGAAGAATGTTATGATTTACTTTCTAAAATAACTGTAAAAAGAATTTATATTGAAAACGTAACAGGAATTACAAAAAGTGGAAAAGAAATTGTTATTGGAACTGTAAAATATAATATTGTTAAATAATAATGAAAAAGACAACAATAATAGCAACATTTATTTTACTTGCCTTTGTTTTAAAAGGGTTAACTCAGACCAATGTAAAAATAATGATTGCCGGAAAATCGAGTGGAACCATTAGTATTAAAGAATTAAATGATGCTAAAAGAATTACTTTGAATACTGATACAATTAAAATAATTTCATTCAAATTATCATGTATAGTAAATGGTTTTTTTAAAACAATTGAAATAAATAGCGACAGTTTAAATGCAGAATGTTATAATATTCTTAACAAACAGGTAGGAAAAAAAATAATTTTCGAAGATATAAAGGGAATAGTTAAAACAGGAAAGAATATATACATAGGTAGTATTGCATTTAAAGTAACAGAATAATAAAACCTACCTGCTATATTTTGCGTGGACGCTTAAAACCAACCAATATATTGTAGCTTGTGATATATTGTTTTATATTGTACATTTATATAATATTATTAGAATCATAATTAATGCTACTTATTATGAAAAAAATATTTTTTTCATTTTAATTAAAATTGTAAAAATAAACTTAAAATCTATTTGCAAATAATGCTTTTTAAAACATTATTGATTAAAAAAAAACGATTGAAGCTATCCAACACCTTGCAATTACTTGCAGTGGCTGTAGAACCACTAGAGAAACCGAACTTTGTCAAATTATCAATCACTGCACTGTGTTACAGTAAGTGGTGCTATCCACCGTAATTATTGTTATTGTCAATTAAGAACAACTTTTTCAACATGAACTTTGTCACCATTGTCAACTTTTATGAAGTAAATACCTTTTGGCACATTTGATAAATCAATTTCAGATTTGTTTAGTCTATTTTCAGGGATTGTACAATAAATTATTTTTCCAAGTACATTGACTACTTCTATTAATTTAATATTATCAGTTTCAGTTATAGTAAATTTTCCATTAGTAGGGTTTGGATAAACTTTTGGTAGGTTTGATAATTTATTTGTAAATATTTCAGAAGTTGCTGGTGGAATTACATTAACATAAATTACATCATTTTGAGATTTTTGTAAATATGTTGAATCACAATATGATGAACTTGCACAAAAGGCGAACGAACAGTGTAGGCAAATAGTATATGTACCTGCTACGCTATATGTATGAGATGGAAAAGGACCGCTACTAAAAGTCCCGTCGCCCCAACTCCAATAATATGCTAATGGAGGTAAAGTTGATGACACATAGCTTGTTGCTAAGTAATGATGTGGAATTGTATCAGGAACTAGGATATAATTGACTGAACAATCTGTAGTTATAATCATTTCACTACAAGTAGTTGAGCATAAATTTGCATCATAAATAGTAACTTCATAAAACCCTGCAGAAAGATTTGTAGCAGTATCAGTTGTTTGATTTCCAGTATTTGCACTCCAAACAAATGTATATGGTGGAGTTCCACCCGTAACAAAAGTTTCTAATATACCAATACCAAGTCCGTTGGTGTCGTTTTGTAACACATTAACTGAACAGTATGGTTGCAAATTTGAAATGAAATAAGAAGTCAATGTTTGATTATACATATCATCAGTAACTGTGAGATAATATAAACCAGCAGATAAATTTGTTGCGGTTGCAGACGTTTGTGGTGGTGTAGTATTCCAAACATAAGAATATGGTGCTGTGCCACCCGAAGCAGTAACTGTGATAAAACCATTACTACCACTACAATATTCACTACTAGAATCAACTACTGATACTGTAATGAATTGTCCAAATGACATTATTGAAATTGTCATAAGAAGAAAAATAAGGATTTGTCTTTTCATAGTTGTTATTTTTATTAAATATTTGTCAGTATTTAGTCTTTACTTATTATTGTGGGTAATGTAAAAATAATACTTATTGTTTACTAACTTTTTAAGCTCTTCAATACAAATTTTGGAATTATTTAGAATAATATTTCACTAAATTATCCATTGGCTTACCAATAATAGTCTGAATTTTTAAATTATGTTTTTTGCATACTTCAATAAGTTCATCTTTAAAATGCCATGCAATTGAACCTACAAAACCAAATTCACAATTTTCTTTTTGCGGATATTTTATCAAATGGTTTTTTACTAATGATTCGAATGAATCAGATATTATCTTTTTAATATCAGCATTAGTTTCATGTTTCTTAAGAAAAACAGTAAAACCGGCAAGAAAACGATTTGCATATGGCTTTTTATATATATTCTCAAGAATTTCGACTTTTCCAATTTTATATTCCGCAGTAAAATCATCCTGAATTTCTTTAGAAAGATTACCATATAACAATTCTCTGATAAATTCTTTTCCAAGGTATGCACCACTCCCCTCATCGCCAAGAACAAAGCCTAACGATTCAGTTTTAAACGTAATATCTCTACCATCAAAATATCCTGAGTTGGCACCTGTACCAAGTATAACAGCAATGCCCTTTTGTTTCCCGAATAAAGAAACAGCAGCGCCAATTAAATCAGACTGAACCTCAATTTCTGAATCAACAAATATTTCTTTAAATAATTTTTGCATATCACTCCCCTTCTCGGTTGAATTGCAACCTGAACCATAAAAAATTATTTTATCAATATTTCCATCTCCTACCCATTTCTTAACATCGTTCAATATTTTTTTGATATCATCATCAGAAGCAAAGTAAGGATTCATTCCTGCTGAATGAAATTTCCTATTCTCACCATCTTTTATTAAGGCCCATTCGGTTTTTGTTGAGCCTGAATCTGCTATTAAAATCATATAATCTAAGGTTTTCTGTTAATGGATTTTGATTTAAGAACTGTTTTTTGTAACATCTGGAATTCATGCTCAAAATTAGGGGTAAAAATATTCTTCCCTATATTTTTAATTATTTCTGAAACTGTCCAGAATTTACCTTCGTCAACTTCATTTACATCTGGAAACAATTGTTCATTATATATTGTAACAAATGAAAAAACAAGTTCAGATTCTACATCAGATTTCCACACATATTGTGCAAAAGCATTTGCATTTGTTGGGGCAATTCCTATTTCCTCTTTAGTTTCTCTAATTAATGCCTGTTCTATTGTTTCATTTAAAGCCACATGCCCACCAACTGCAGTATCCCATTTTCCGGGTTGTGTATCTTTAAACATAGGTCTTTTTTGCAAATAAATGTTTCCTTTGTTATTAATAACGTGCAGATGAACTACCGGATGTAAAAGTGTTTTATCTTTATGAACAGCAGAACGTGGTGCTTTACCTATTACCATTCCCTTTTCGTCAACCAAAGGTACCCATTCTTCAGATTTTAGTTTATTATTTCTGATTTTAATTTTAATAAATTCAAACAATGCATATACACCAAAAAGAATATAAAACAAACCACCACTTATAAAAATCCAGGCTTCTTTTGACATATAAAAAGCAGAATAAATAACTAAAGCAGTATGTAATGAAAAAATAATAAACATTACCAAAAGACTCTGCTTCATCTGCTTTTCCTGAGCTTTACTAAACTTCATATCGCCCATGTACCTTTTAGACATTGCAAACATTATGTTTGCTGGAGTAAACACAGAAATGCCAAGTATTATACAAAGCACCAGTCCTATTAAACCGGGTTTAAGCTTAAAGAAAATATCATTATCAAATGCAAGCGAAACACCTCCCATTATTACAATCAAACCTGTATCAAGCAGGGTAAACCTATCGAGACGTTTTTCTTTAATAAGAAAATAAACAAGTTGCACAATACCAAATGTAACTGCAACAATAAGACCTACTGTGGTACCCCAAATTTCATCTGCTGCTATAAAAACAAATAGCGGAAGTAATCCTGGTAAAAAGCGTTTAAGTAGGTCTTTGCGATTCATGTTACAAATATTCTATTTTGCTTTTAACCTCCCTTAGTCTATGGTTCGACTACGCTCACCATGACTAAGTAAAAGTGATTATTTAATAATTTTATCTAAAATTGATTTCCCAGCTTCTTTGTAAACCATTATGTTCATCATTTTCAGTTTCACAAAATCATCTCTGAAAAAACGATATCCTTTGCATGCGCCATCAAATGCACCACCATTGCTATCTTTTATTAAAAACCAGTCCTCTCCGTTTTTTTCATAATAACCAACCATATGTATACAATGATCATCAGTAGTGGTTCCGTTACTTAATCTGAATTGTCTTGAATCATCATCAATTGAAGTTTTAGAAATATCAAATGATGGGATAATCGCAACTTGTGTCTGATTGTCATACCCAGGCTCAGAAATATCGCCACAAATACATATTGAATATCCGTTTTTTAATGATGATTTTATTAAAGTCAAAAAATCATCCACCGGAATATTATAATAATTATTACAATGCCACCAGTTATCCGCTTCAACTAATTCGTGCTTTTCAAAAAACTTCACATCACTGGTTGACATAAAATTAAAGTAATCTATCATATGAAGTTTCAAGTAATCATTTAAAAAAGTCTGAGGTGTGTACTCTTTGTTATTAAAACTGAACTTTTCAGGTGGCGAGCCCATTTCCGAATCCAGTATTGCTTTTATTTCCTTAACAACATATTCCTCGTTCCACTGGCAGGTTTCTTTAGTTTTATTTAAAAATGCTGTCATTTGTTCCACCATTTTTCTGTGACTGTTAAAACTTCTTTCTTTGGGTTTTCCATCATATACAGAATAAGGCATTATACCATATTTATCCCAGATTCTTGGAATTGCAGCAGCTTCAGAGCCTTCAGAAAAAGATGTATTTCCACGAGTACGAACAAATTCCTGAGCCCTGTCAACATACTCCCAATAAACTGTGTACATTTCTGATAATTTTATTTCAATATTTGAAATTCTTTTCACTTCACTTTCCATAAATGAAGTTGTGGCATAACACCAACATGTACCTGAATTTCCCTGACAAACCGGCTTTTGATGCCAGATTTCTTTATAAAGTTTTTTATCATTTGGAAAAGTTTGTCCCGATAAATCAACTTTAAAATAAAGTTTTTCATTTTTAGGTTCAGAAACAACCTCTTTTTGCGTTGCATCTTTTAGAATTACATTTTCGAAATAACCGGGTAAATATTTTTCAAAAACAGCTTTATCTTTAGTAGGAACCTGTGATAAACATGTAATAAAAAAGCTGATACATATTACTGATAAAAGATACTTCATAATTTGATTTTTTTCAAAGGTAAAAAGAAAAATTGCAAGATTTAAGTTAACTTGTTTTATTGTTGATGTATTAACTTTCTTTTTGTGTCGACAAAAATGAAAGTTACAAAGAAAAAACTCGCGGCTACATTAGATTTTTTTATTTTCTACGGGATGTTCCTCTACGCGACGTAAGCCGTCCTTTTGCTGAGAATCTTAACTTTTAACAATATTTACACGAAAGGACTTGTGCATCGCTTACACAAACAAAAAAAAATAACTTCCCTTGAAAATTATAAAATTCTAATGAGGCCGCTTAATGCTAATCAGCTGTTCTGCATTATAATTGAAGAACTGTCCATAATACCAGATAACTAAACTGTTAATGTAAAAAAGAAGATTGAAGAAATTAAAATTAGTAAACTTGTTTTAATTGTAAATGTATTAAATCAGATAATATATTTATTTTTGATTCTATTTTCAATTAAAAATTCACATGACCAAGCAAATGAAAAACAGTAATTTAATTACTACAGTTGTAATCCTTACAATGTTTTTATTTTCAAACACTATTTATAGCCAGAACTCAAAATATGGATGTTCTGTTTCTAATAATGTAACATCATTTCCGGCATTGGGTTTTAAACAATTATTATATAGCCAGTTCCATCCCGGTGTTGATGTTTTTAAAAGCTGGAAAATTAATAAAGCAGAAAAAACTCATGTTGAAGTAAAAGCAAATGCAGGATTCTTTTATCATCGCTTTGTTCAGACATTGGTAAGAATTTACCCTTCAATTTCGTATTCAAGAAATCTGGGAAAAAGATTTAATATGGGAGCTGGAATTGGTGCGGGATACGGGCTTTCTTTTGAAGGAAATGATGTTTTTGTTCTTAATTCTGAGGGAAAATACGAAACTAAAAGTAAAATTCTGGGAAGATCTCAATATCTTGTAAATTTTGAAATCGGTGGAAATTATAGCTTTAAAAAAGATGAACCTGATGGTATAAGATTGTTTTTAACTTTAAAAACTTTTGTTCAGGGAACCTTTGTAGCAGGCTATGTTCCTGTATTACCGGTAAACTCATTATTTTTAGGTATATCTGTTCCAATTAAATCAAAAGCCGAATAATTATGAAAAATAAAATAATAACTCTAGTTTTTTTATCAATTATTTTGATATTTGTTACAAGTAGTTGTTCAAAAGAAATTGAAGCAACTGCACAACTGGATTGTAACTATGTTGACTCAAACAGTACTCATCCAAAAGATGCTGCTTTTAATAACATTATAAACAAATATGTAAAAAAGGGATTACCCGGAATATCTGTTTTGGTTACAGATTCTGCCGGAACATGGGTCGGATCTGGTGGTTATGCCGACATAAAAAAAGGCATTGAGTTTACTCCATGCCATATTTCAAAAGCAGCAAGTATTACAAAATTATTAGTTGCTACATTGTTTTTTAAATTGCAGGAAGAAGGAAAAATTAATGCAGATGATCCTATCTCGGCATATATTGACCAAGGTGTGTTAGATAAAATTGATGGTACAGATAATATGAAAATCTCAAATTTAATGAACCATACCACAGGAATTTTTGATGTAATAACTTCTTCAGGTTTTTATTTGGCAGTATTAAACAATCCAAATAAAAGATGGTCGCAATTAGAATTACTGGATTATGTATATAATCAGAAAGCATATGATTTAGGTCAGCCATACCCAGCCTACTACTCTAGCACCAACACCCTATTACTTTCTATGTGTATCGAAAAAGCAACAGGACAAAGACATGATAAACTTTTACGCGAAAAAGTTTTAGAACCATTAGGTATGACCAATACATATTATCAGGGTCGCGAAGATGTTCCCAACTCTGCTGCTCAGGGATATTACGACTTACATAACAACGGAGAAATAATTAATGTTTCAAATTTAATTACAGGCAGTGGTAATGGTTACGGAGGAATTTATTCAAATGTATTTGACCTGAATAAATTTATAAGAGCATTGTTAATTGATAAAACTGTAATATCACAAACCTCACTTGACCAGATGGAAACATTTGTAAAAGAAGACGCTAATTTTTATACAGGACTAGGAATGATAAAGAAATTTACCGAAAAATCTGCATACGGCATTGGCCATACAGGACGCGATTTGGGTTATGTAGCCGACTTATTTTATTTCCCTCAAAGAAATATTACAATGATATTTTTTGTTAATTATGGCACCAATGGAGAAAGCTCACTAAAACAAGTGTTCTTTGATTTTGAAAACGAACTTGTAGATAAAGTATTGGAATAATCTTATTAAACCTTACAATTGGTATTTGGAAAGATGACCATTTAGCTACAGTCAGCGTCCAAATCATTAAAAGTTTTACGTTATGTTATTTTAGTCTCCTCTACAGCAAACTGCACGGTGTTTTATTATGTGGTGTTACCAGCTGTGTTTATTATTCGTCATTGTTTGTCGTTATTACGATAATAATGTGACACCTGTCAAATTTGCTTGATTGTTTTTTAAAAACGCATAAGTTATTTTGTCCACCTTACAGTTAATGAATTGTACTCGTTTGAATTTTTTATTGTTTTTAAAGAAGGTATTTATTAATGTTGCATTCTGGAATTTAACTCCATAAAAGGCGCAGTTTTCAAAAAAACAACCATCAAAATTACCTTCAAAAACTATGTCCTGAATCTGCATTTCAATAAAAGAGGTGCAATTCCACCTTGCATTTGTAATTGTATTTTTAAGGAAGTTACTGGATTTGAATGTTGTTTTTGTAAAATCGGCATTAGAAAAATCACAGGCCTGGATATTGCTTTTAGAAAACTCTGTTTCTTTTAGCGAACAGTTTTTAAATATATTTTTTCCTAAGTTAGAACTCTGAATTTGGCTGTTGCAAATATTGGAATCTGTAAAGTCACAGCCATCAACATTATTACTATTTAAAAGAAGTCCCGACATATTTGAACCAATAAACAAACATCTCTGCATATTGGAGGAACTGAATTTTTCGTGCAGATTTTTCAACCCTGAAAAATCACTATCCACTAAATTCAACTTTGACATATCCCAGTTGAGTTTTCTATTCTGCACACCAGATTTCAATTCAGTCGGTTCTTTTGTTAAAGGCAGATTGTTTGTCACTTCTGTGTCTGCCGATTGGAAGCTCTCTGAAAAATAGTTTAGGTCAACACCCATAATTTCAGCAAGACGGTTTAAAGTCAGGATGTCTGGCATTGATTCTCCACGTTCCCACTTTCCAACTGCTTGAGAACTGATTGATACTTGCTGAGCAAGTTCTGCTTGTGAAAGGTTTAATTTCTTTCTTGCTATGGCAATTTTATTGCCGATTGAATTTGAATTTAGCATCATATTATTTTGTTTTTGATGCTACAAAGTTACTTTGTCCTGTCCCCATAACACAAAATTAATTCGCTACATATAGTTGTAATTACACTACTTTCAGTTGTTTTTTGACATCCAATAGTAGTTAAATAATTGTGCAACTACTGTATTGGTTGTCTGTTCACAATCATTGCCAGTAACATTTAAGAACTCAAACAACAAAATCACAAACTACTCTTTCACGATTTTCTGTTGGCTTACGACTCCCGATTTATTTGAAATTTGCAAAAGATAAATACCGTTTTCTAAAGAACTTACATTAATTGTATTTTTCTGGTTATTTAATTTTTGATTAATAACACAAGAACCTAAAATATTATAAACAGAAATATTATAATCATCAGTTTTTTCAATCTCAATATTTACAATATTTTTAGCAGGGTTTGGGTAAACATTAATATTAAAATCAATATTGTTTTCGTAAACACCGGCAGCAGTATTGCTGATACATCTTACCGAGAAACCAAAACCTTTACTTCCCGAATTTTTATAACTATCTGCAGCATTTGTTCCAAGCCAGCGATACCATGCATTTAAACTTCCTTGTTCTGTTGATGTCCATAAGAAACCAGCACTTCCAAAATTACCAAATGTGCCGCTACTTATTCTCATACCACCAGGTAAGAAAGTAAAATTACTTGAGTTTGTTGCTCCAGTATTTGGGCTGGTCCAATGTGTTGTACCTGCTTCTTTCATTTTACCCCCTGCTACAGTTGCACCACCAAGATTATTTTCTAAATTAGTCAACTCCCAGTCTTCAGGTGCATGCCAACCTGTAGGGCAAATTTTACGACTATCAACTAATGCATAAAAATTATATAACCTACCATAAGTTGCAACATTGGCAACATCATTATTAAAGTTACAATAAGCTCCGCTTGAAAGGCTGCTCCATGCTGTATTATCAGTCACATTTGAAATAGCATCTCCATTATTATAATGAGTTACTTTAAGGTTTTGTTTCATCCAAACTTGCGTGCCAATTGTTACAGTATTATAAACATTACCATCATAATCTGTTACGGTTTGTGAAAATACAGGTAAAAAGGAAATGATAATTAAAGAAAAAAGTATAGATTTTTTCATATGGTTATTTTTTTAATTAAGAATTATATCTTCAAAGATAAACGTTTAAATATAAATTCAAAAACAAATAATTTATTCAAGAATATTATTTATTAATGCAAAAACCGATGTTTTATTTATTTTTGCATTTTAAGGCAAAAAATAAAAATGCTAAAGCTCTTAAATTCAATATTTATTTTAATAAAAGGAAGTTTTGCCTTTTTGCTTTTCATTTTTTTTTCATTACACATGACAATTCTGGCTCTGATCCCTGTTCCTACAAAAAATCCTAAAATTAAAAGACTATATACTAATCATTTCAAACAATACTGTAAGCTTTTAACCAAAACACATTTTAATATTAAAGTCGAAAAGATTAATCCTTATAACGAAGATTTCTCGCATCCTGCAATAATTGTTTGCAACCACCAGACTTTATTTGATGTTCCGCTTACACTTGGATTTTTTCCTAACTTATTCGTTGTTACTAACAATTGGCATGGAAAATCAACCATACGATTTATTATTGAAAAATATGTTGATTTTATTCCAAATTCCAATGGAGTTGAAGTAGTATTAAAAGAATCTGAAAAAAGAATAAAATATAATTCGAACGGACTTTTCTTTCCTGAGGGAAGCAGAACTAATTTGCAGTCGATTTCACGATATCATAAAGGAGCATTTTTATTGGCTGCAATGCTAAAAATTGATATAATTCCGATAGTAATTCACGCCTCTGAAGGAATTTGGAAAAAAAAGTGGTATTTTTACAAAACCGGAAAAATTAAGATCCATATTGGAAAAAGAATTGTACCTGTAAATCCCGAAAATAACGAAGAAATTAAAAATCAAACTAAATTTGTTTGTAATTTATCAAGAGAAATTTATTTAAAACTGCAACAACAATAAACAATGCTTCTGGTTATATTAAAAATATTTCTTTTTATAGTTGAAGCATTAATTATTCTTGCAATAATTATCTATTCATATATTACCATTTTTCCACCCCGCATAAAAAATAAGAAACAGGCAAATCATCCAAGAATTAAAATTGGTGAAAATTCATATAATTGTGGTAAGGGTTGGATAAGAAAGAATAGAAACAACCTTATGGAAATGTATATTGAGGGGGATGCATATGAAAGAGGTGTAATTACAGGTAAACTAACAAAAGAGCTTTTTAATTATCAGGAAGAAATTTTTGTATTCGATTTAAAAAAGAAAGTACCCAGCGGAATAAAAAGATATTTATTAAAACTTGCAATTGGAATTTTTAACAGAAGAATAAGTCAGCATATAGGCAAAGAATTCTCGACTGAAATTTACGGAGTATCAAAATCAGCATCACTTAAATATTATTTCATCGCACCTGCTTTTATTAGAATCATGAATTATCATGCTGCACACGATATTGGCCATACTTTGCAGGACATGAAATATGTGGGTTGTACAGCTATTTCATTAAAAGGTGAATACACAAAGAATAAAAAATTATTAATCGGAAGAAATTTCGATTTTCATATTAATGAGGAATTTAGCAGAGATAAAATTGTTGCATTTTATAAACCAGCTAAAGGTCATGCATTTGCAATGGTAAGCTGGGCTGGTATGATAGGTGTAACATCGGGTATGAATATGCGGGGAATTACAATTACAATTAACGGGGCAAAATCTGCTATCCCAAGAAAAACTGCAACACCAGTTTCAATAATTGCTCGCGAAATACTTCAATACGCTGGTAATTTAAAGGAAGCAGAAGAAATTGCCAGAAATCGCAAAATGTTTGTTTCAGAATTATTAATGGTTAGTTC
Organism: Bacteroidia bacterium; assembly: GCA_016218155.1. NCBI lineage: Bacteria > Pseudomonadati > Bacteroidota > Bacteroidia > Bacteroidia bacterium. The sequence continues at coordinate 71,009 of JACREQ010000011.1, read as the reverse complement.
GGCAGAAGAAAACAAATCAATAATAATTGAAAAAACACCTTTAAAAACCGATGTATTCGAAACCGATTCAGAAGCAGTTATTTGCACTAACCATTTTCAGGGTAAGGTTTTTAAAGATGACCCTTTAAATATTTCAAATATTGAGGACAGTTCAACAATGTACAGGTATAATCTGGTTAAAGAGCTCATTGAAAAAGGTAAACCATTTGATCCTGTAGAGATGGCAAAAATGCTTCGCGAAAAAAGAGGACGAAACAATTCCGACATTGGCTTAGGCAACGAGAAAGCAATTAACCAATTAATAGCACATCATTCTGTAATTTTCAACCCACATGAACTCATTATGTATGTTTCATCACCACCATACAATATTGGTGAATATATGGCTTACGATTTAAATGAAGTTTTCGCAATGGCTGCAAATGGATGCCCAGTAAAAGAAATCGACAACCAGAAGTTGAAAATTGATGCCGATGAATTTTTGTTTTCGGGTAAATTTAAAGAGTATGAAAAATACAAACACATGCTCGAAACTCTTATCAATTCGACCATTAATAAAAACGAAGAACAAGATTTCTTTAATGAAATTTGTTTGCGCAACCCTGAATTTTATTTATCCTATTCTTCAATTGGCGATTATCTGAAAAATAAAAAAAGGTATAAAGATGCATCTGAATGGTATTCTAAAGCATTGTTAAAAGAGTTTCACCATAAAGCTGAATTTAAAATCGTACAAAAAAATCATGACGATTGTTTATTAAAATTAAAACTGTAGAATGATTATTGTTACTCCATTAACAATCAATTAAAATTTATCATGAAAATAAATTCAGTAGTTTTTTTAGCGATTTTAATAATTACATTTTGCAGTTGCAAAAAAGATTCTAACTCAAATAATACAACCGGAACTTATTGTCAACTTTCTCAGAAAATCGAATCAACATCTGGTTATTCGGATACAACTTACTAAACTTACAACTTATTAAACCAAGTAATTAACGTTATCTACCAACATTCATTACTTAAAGACAGTTTATATTATAACACATCAGGTAAGATAGATTCTATTAATACTTTCCAAAATAATATATTAACAAATACTACTCATTTCTATTATACAAATAATAAATTAACTATAGTTGATGGTACCTGGGCTGGATTTATTATTTTAAATTATCCTTCCGGGTCATTACTACCTAATTCCATTTCAAGCACTTTATTTTTTTCAGAATTTAGTATTAATTCAATTACAGATATTGTCTGGTCTAATGGTAATATTGTTTCAGCAACTTTTAACTATGGCACTAACATGAACTGGGAGGTATCAGTATTATCAGATACTAAAAAAAATTATAAAAGATTTGATACTCCCTACTACGTAGAAGATTTTATTTATTTTTTCAATAAAAATAATATTATATCTATTTCTCTTGTTAACGAAGAAACAGATGGAAATAATATTTTTCCGGCAGGAACAAAAATTCTGGACAAGGCATACACATATACCTCAAATAGTGAAGCAAATACAATTATTGAACATCCAGGTTATTTTAATTCACTTGCAAAAACAACAACTTGCACTTATAACTGCAAATAATAAAATTTGCAGCTTATAATATTGACAACAATTATTACGACTTTTTATCATAAATTGTAAATGCTAAAATGATTTATTTATATTTGTAGTAATCAATTTTAATTATTATGAAAACAAATTCATTTATTATTCTGGCAATTTTATCAATTGCATTTTTTAGCTGTAAAAAAGATAAAAATACTACAAGTGCTCCGGCAGTTACTTGCCAATTAACACAGAAAGTTGAAACTCAGGGTGGATATTCTGACACCTCAAAGTATACATACAATTCAGCAAAAAAAGTAATAAAAATTATTTCTGGCAATTCATACAGAATGGATACTATTATTTATAATACTGCCGGAAAAATCAGTGAAGTAAACAGCTATCAAAATTCGACATTATACAGTTCAATAGCATATAATTATACAGGAAGTATTTTAACCTCATCTGTAAAAACAAGAAGCGTATATACAACTACAACAAATTTCACATATACAGGTTCAGTACTTACAGCTATAACAATGACTACAAACGACCCACAGGAACAGGCAATGTCAATAATTGATCTTGTTTGGTCAAATGGTAACGTAACTTCAGGAACAATTGATTTTGGAGGTGGAGCACTATGGGAAGTTGTTCTTGTTGCTGACGGTAAAAACAATATAAGCAGATTTGATTTTCCAAATACTGGTGGAGATTTTATTGATTTTTTCAATAAAAATAATATTATTTCAGTTTCATTAGTTAATCAGGAAACCGATGGAGTAAACACATTCCCGGCAGGTTCAAAACTAGTGGACAATACTTTTACTTATACATCAAATAATGAAATAAGCACAATTAATTCTCAGGCTAGTATATTTAATACACAAACAAGTACAACAACTTGCACATATAGTTGTCAATAATATTTAAAAAAAATATTTTTAAAGAGAGGCTTTTTGCCTCTCTTTTTTTGTTCTGTATTTTAGTAAGTTAACCTATTACTTTGTTTTTTCATATGGAATTTTCGTGTTTAGTGAATCATAAATTCAAATTCAAAAAAATAAAACTAAAAAACACGATTATGAAAAAGACATTTTTTTTAAACAGAACAAAGAAGCAAAATTATTATTCAATAAAATTTATACTTCTTGCAACTACTATGTTTTTTCTTATTAATGTAACAAAAGCAGAAAACAAAGAAGTAGTTATTAAATCTAAAATAGATAAAGTAACTGTATTTACCTCATCGGCACAAGTGTACAGATCGGGTAATTTTTCTATTGGCGCAGGCACATATGAAATTATTTTTGATGCTGTATCGCCATTAATTAACGAAGCAAGTATTCAGGTAAATGGCTCAGGTGTTTTTACTATACTTGATGTTAAACACAGAATTAAAAACCCTGAAGCAGTTTTACCACTGGATAATGTTATTCCAATTAAAATAATAAAAGACATCAACCTTTTAGAGGATTCATTATCAAATATTCAGTTTGAAATTGATGATTATAATGGTCAGGCTGATATTTTAAAATTCGAAAAAAGATTAATAGAAAACAACAAATTAATTACAGGAGGAAGCGATACAATTCCCGAAATTAAAGATGCATTCAGTTATTTCAGAACCCAACTTTTTGATATTAACAAAAAACTTCTTGAAATATCAAAAGCCATATTAAAATTAAACAATAGAAAAAATAAAATGAACGAAAGGCTTGCTAATCTTAAATCATATAATTCACAGGTAAATCCAGTTAAAGTTGAAGAGCCAAAGAATCAAGTTGTTGTAACAATATCCGCACAAGCACAAACTAATGGTAAGTTAGAAATAAGCTATCTGGTAAACTCGGCTGGCTGGACATCTACCTATGATATTCGTGCAGAAAGCAGCGACAAACCATTAAAACTTATACAAAAAGCAAGTGTATATCAAAACAGTGGCGAAGACTGGAAAGACGTTAATATTACTTTATCTACAATAACACCTAATTCAAATAATGTTAAACCATATTTACCAATATTGTATTTAAGTTACAATTATTATCAGAATTCATACAAAAAAGATCTTGCAAAACAAGCCAGAGAAGAAGACAGAGCCCTTTCATCAGAATCTTCACGTCCTTCAACCACCGGTGGATTTTCACAAGCTTTAACTTCAGCTGATTTTGTACAAACTGCAGAAACTATGACAAATATTGAATACAAAATACCACTTGAATATACAATACCTTCTGATGGTGAAACACACATGATTGCAGTTCAAAACATTAATTTAAAAACCGAATATTCATATTACCTAACTCCAAAAGTTGATAAACAAGCATTTTTAATTGCAAAAATTACTGATTTTGAAGAATATGATTTATTACCTGGTCAGGCTAGCATTTTTTTTAATGGAAGTTATGTAGGAGCAACAGCCTTAAATACTTCTGAGCTATCTGACACTATTGAACTTGCTTTAGGTCGCGACAGAAGCATTATGGTTGAAAGAAAAAAACAAAAAGAAGACAGTAAAAATGTATTAATGGGTACAAATCAAATTAAAACAATTGCTTACGAAATTAACATAAAAAATAACAAATCAACAACTGTTAACCTTATTGTTAACGATCAGATTCCGGTATCTAACGATAAAGAAATTATAGTAACTCCTTTAATAACAAAGGGTGCAAATCTTGACGAATCTACCGGATTATTAACATGGAAAGTAAAACTTACAACAAATGAAAGTAAAACTTTAAAATTTACATACTCAATTGAAAGCGACAAAAATAAGCCACTAGCAAATTTGAATTAAATTTTAATTAAGTAATTAAGCCGTGTAAATCCACTTAGATTTTACACGGCTTTTTTTGTATAATTACAGGCATCACAAATTAACATAATATCTTAATGATCAGCGATTATACAAAATATAACTTAATTGATTTTGCTTTATAAGTAAAAAAATTATAATTTTGACAATTAACTAAATATTAAAATTATGAAAAGAAATTTACTTTTTATTGCATTATTTTTAATGAGCATTGGAATGTATGCTCAAGAATGGTCGCAACAGAACACAAATTTACCCGGAACAAGTAGTGGTGTTAATGATATTTGGGTTGTTGACAGCAATGTAGTTTGGGTTAAGGGCTTTAATGGCTCAGGAACCGGAGTTGACATCAGAGCGTTTTCAAGAACTCAGAATGGTGGAACAACATGGACTGCAGGCGCATTTACAGGAATGGGTACGAATGTAATGCCAAGACTTATTTCTGCTGCTGCTTACGACACATGCTTTGCTGTTGCAATGGACACAGTTTCAAATGCTCCTTCATTTTGGGGAACTTTTGATGGTGGCACAACATGGACTGTTGTTACCGGAGTAATTAATAGCGCTTCTTCATTTGCAGATGGCGTTAAATTCTGGGATCGTACTAAAGGTTTTTGTTATGGTGACCCAGTAGGCGGTAGTTATGAAATTTTCACAACTTCAAATGCCGGTTTAACTTGGACACCTGCAACAACAAGTGTTACTCCTGTTCCTGCTTCTGAATATGGATTTAACGGTGCTGACTGCGCTGCAATAGTTCCAGGAGGTATTGGTTTTATTATGACTGACCATGGACGTATTTTAAGAACAACTGACTTTGGTGCAACATGGGCAGTTACTGCTACAGCTCCATTCACATCAGCAGCTTATGGAAGTGTAAAAGTTTATGCTTCTAGTGCTAATTATATTATTTGTGCTACTTACGTAACAGCTACAACAACATGGACATGGAAATACACTACCGATGGCGGAACTACATGGTTAGCATATGTTCCAACAGGTGCATTTTATGACTATGCAATGTGTTATGCTCCTGGATCAGTAAACACTTTCATTGCTACCTCTCCTGATTTAGCAACTGCTGCAGGTGTTTCACACAGCGAAGATGGTGGCTTAACATGGAATGATTATAATGATCCTTACTTCTTACAACCTACAGGTTCAAATATTCAATGCTTAGCAGTAGGTTTTTATAATGAACAAATTGGTTGGGTAGGTAATTATGATCAGGCTCAAACAATAAATTCAATTTTAAAATATCGTTATATCGCACCTACCGGTGTTAATATGTACCAACTTGTAAATGGTAACGATTTAAATATTTTCCCAAATCCAGGTAAAGATGTTGTTAATTTCTCTATTAATGGAGCTAACAATTCTGACATGAATATTTCTGTTATCGATGTTACTGGAAAAATAATTTTTAACCAAACATTAAATGTTAATGGTATTTCTAATACATCATTCGACTTTTCAAAATTCAATAAAGGAATTTACATTGTTAATGTAAAATCAGGTAATGAAAACTACAATAAAAAGTTAGTTGTGATGTAATAACAAATTGTCATAAATAAAAAAAGGCTGCTCAGATTTGAGCAGCCTTTTTTTATAACCATTTTACTAACCTGAGTTTTCAACACATAACCAAATTACAAATTATCATCAAAATATTTAGTAATTTTTTTCATTAAATGTATTCTATCCATACCGCGAACATTATGCGGATGCTCAGGATAAAGGAAATAATCAACTAAAATACCATCGATAATACATTGCTGCAAAAATGCCAGACTATTTTGCAAAACAACAGTATCATCAATATATCCATGAATAATTAACAAATCTCCCTTAAGATTTTTTGCTTTGTGAATTAAACTTGTTTTCTGATAGCCTTCAGCATTTTCCTGAGGAGTATCCATATATCTTTCGCCATACATTACTTCATAATATTTCCAGTCAATTACAGGTCCGCCTGCAACTCCTGCTTTAAATACATCTGGAAAGGTTGTCATTAAATTTATTGTCATAAAACCTCCATAACTCCAACCATGAACTCCAATTCTTTTTTCGTCAACATAACCAAGATTCTTTAGGTACTTAACTGCTTCCATCTGATCAAGAGCTTCTGCTTCTCCACAATTTCTGTGAATAACACTTTCAAACTCAAAACCACGATTTGCTGATCCTCTATTGTCTATTGTTATCACAACATATCCTTTTTGGGCCATATAAAAATCCCATAATGGTGCTCCACCAAGCCATGAATTTTCTACAAGTTGTGCATGTGGTCCGCCATATACATAAAGTATTGCAGGATATTTTTTTGTTTTATCAAAATTTAAAGGTTTAATTACTCTCCCATATAAATCGGTCTTACCATCTGCAGCTTTAATTTTAATCATTTCCATTTCTGGCATCGAAATTTCCTTTAATGGATTTGGTGCATTTAGCAATTCTTTAACCTTTTTGCCATCAGCATCATTTATATTAAAAATATTTGCATATTCTACTGAACTGTATTGATCTAAAACATATTTTTTCGAATCGCTTAACATTGCAGAATGATAGCCCTTCTCAGTTGTTAAACATACAGTTTTACCAGTTTCAATATTTACTGAATACAAGTTACGTTCCAACGGACTTTTTTCTGTTGATACATAAAACAATTCAGTTTCTGAATCATTAAAACCTTTAAATTCTATAACAGCCCAATTACCTTTTGTAATTTGTTTTAACAATTTACCATTGATATCATATAAATATAAATGATTATATCCATCACGCTGACTTTCCCAAATAAATTTTCCGGATGATTTTTTTAGAAATACAGCAGGTTTTAACGGCTCTACATATTTATCGTTCTTTTCCTCAAAAAGAGTCTTAATATAGTCACCTGTAACAGCATCATACTGATTAAATTTCATATGATTCTGCTGAGGATTAAGCACAGCAATAAAAATATATTTCTCATCATTACTCCATGAAATACTTGTAAGATATTGTACTTTAGGTTCACCAGTTTTTAAATAAATTATTTTCCCGTTATCAACAGAAAAAACTCCAACGGTAACTTCGTGACTTTGCATTCCTGCCATTGGATAACGCAAGTTTCGTAATTCTGCAATTCTTGGTTCAATATCTACTAATGGATATTGAGTTATCATACTTTCATCCATTCGATAAAATGCAAGCTTTTTTCCTGATGGACTCCAGAATGTTCCTTTTTCTATTCCAAATTCATTACGATGAACCGTTTTTCCATATACAATTCCTGTATTTTTTTCATTTGATACTGCAGTTATTTTTGAATTTACATCTGCAACATACAAGTTGTTTGCTTTTGTAAAAGCAAGCATTTTACTTTCCACAGAGAAGTCCTGATTTTCTATAGAGTCATCTATTTTAATATATGATTCAATTTTTTTAGTATCCACATTAAATAAAGCAACACCATCAGGTCTTTCAACTTTTAACATTGATGGAAATATCCATGAAAAAGCTCCGAATCCGGTAACATCAGTTACTTTAACTTCTTCAAATGCAGTAGTAAATTCTTTTTTTGTTAATACTTCCTTTTCGGAATTATCTTTTGCAGAACTTTGAAACAAACCACCTTTTTTAATAAATGTGTAATTTTCGCCACCAGGTCGCCATTCTGGAGAATATATCGATTGAGGATAAAATTGACGATATTGTCCAATTGTTGCTTCATCAATTGTAAGTAATCTTGTTTGCGAAAACAAAGTTACAAAACAGATTATCTGAAAGATAAACAAAATAGAAATTTTTTTCATATACAAATTGTTTTGATTTATTGACTAATTATTCTATTTTCACGCCCAAAGCCAAAGCCGTGTTAGTTATAATTTCAAAGATATACTTTTTAAGTAAAAACTTTTTAATAGTTTTATCATTATTTAAATTTTTAATTAGTTTACCTGTTCACGTTGTTAATTTTCATAATACTGAGAATAAAAAAAACAATTATTTTTTATCTGATTGTATAAAAGGTAACAAAACAATCAGTTTTAAAAATACTAAAACTAAATACTTCAAAAGAAACATAGGCGAAATCGAGCAGATTATGCAACATTATGGATTGGTTGATATTAGCAGTATCGATTCAAATATTATTGTTAGTCTGCAATATGCTACGACTTCAAACTTTCTTAAAAAAAACATATATGGCAGTTTAACACATGCCTATCTTCAAAAAGATGTTGCTGCAAAGTTAGTAATAGCTTCAAATAACTTAATTAAATTAATGCCTCAATATCGCATTGTAGTTTTAGATGCCGCAAGACCACTATCTTTACAACAAATAATGTGGAATGAAGCTCAGGTTCCCGAGAATGATAAAGATAAATTTATAGCAAATCCAATTTATCATAGTCTTCATAATTATGGCGCAGCAGTTGACATAACACTCTCTGATACAGCAGGTAATTGGCTAGATATGGGAACAGGTTTTGATTCTTTTGACGATCTCGCCTATCCATCACTGGAACCTGAATTTTTAAAACAGGGAAAACTTTCACCATTACAAATAAATAACAGGTTAATCTTAAGATCTGCTATGGCTTTTGCAGGATTTTCGAGTATTTCAACAGAATGGTGGCATTTTAATGCATGCTCAAGAAACTATGCAAAAAAGCATTATTCATTAATTGTTTCGCATATATTAGCTGATAATCCGGCTTTTTCGATTACGCCTATAACAAATAACACAATAAAAGAGATAAAGGAACCTAAAGCAAACGATATAAACTTCAGGATACAGATAATGACTTCTGAGAAGAAATTAAACCCTTCATCAACAATACTTAAAGGCAAAAAAGTTGATGAATACATTCATAAAGGTTTATATAAATACACCTACGGAAAATACAAAACGCTTGAAGATGCCTTAATTCAGTTAAGTAAGATTAGAAATGATGGATTCTCTGATGCATTTGTAGTTGCATTTAATAAGAATGAAAGAATTGGAATAAAAGACGCATCTGAACTACTACAATAAGACTGTATTTCACATATTTACATATGTAGTCAAAAAAAATATTCAATAAAATTATTGAAAGTAGGATCAAAACTTTTGATAATTCAACTTTTTTTTTCTTACTTGCATATTCAAATTAATTATATGGATTATCATGTTAAGCAATAAATTACACACACAAATAAAATTCATTCCAGCAATAATTTTTATGGTATTCGCCATAAATGGTTGTAATTCTAATGGAAATAGCGAGGAAAGTATTGAGGAAAATATTGAATCAAAGATAGATTCAACTTCAAGCACATTAATTAAATTTGACAATACACTTTTTAGTATTCCTTCACCTTACGAAGTTGCTTTTTTAATTAAAAACTCAAAAGCTGATTTTGATAAGAACCTTTTAAACCCATATAATAAGTCTCACAATTATACAAGTAGTTACCAGAAAGCTTTAAACCTTGGTATTTATGGTGCTAACCTTGGTTATTTAAATGTTTTTGAACAAAATTCAGAAGCAATTCAATATTTCTCGGTAATAAAAATTCTTTCTCAGGAACTTGGAATCGAAAATGCTTTTGATAAACAAACTGTAAATCGTATTGAAGGAAATTTAGGAAATAAAGATTCATTAATGTTTATTATTTCTAACTCCTATCGTAAAGCCGATCAGTATTTGAAAGACAATAACAGAAATGATGTTGGAGTTTTAGTATTAGCAGGTGGCTGGTTAGAAAGCACATATATGATGACTGAACTTGCTAAAACAAATAAGAGCAAAGAGATACTTACCCGAATTGGAGAACAAAAACATCCTTTGGATAATTTAATTAAAATTTTATCTCCATTCTATAATCAATCAAAAGAATACGGTGAATTAATTGACGCACTTATTGACTTAGCTTATGATTTTGATGGTATTGATATAAATTACACTTATGCAGCACCAACTGTTGACGTAAAAAATAAATTAACAGTAATAAATAGTAAATCTGAATTAATAATGACCGATCAACAGATTAAAACTATTTCAGAAAAAATAACTGCAATTAGAAAAAAGATAGTAGAATAAAAAGTATTAATAATGAAAAAGATAACAACTGTCATTTTAGCTTCAATAGTAGCATTGGTTTTTTATTCTAATAAAACCATGGCTCAGGCCGATGTTACTACTGCTTTATGTACAAAGTACATTGTATCTCCATTTATTTCTGATGGACAGCAATATAAAGCACTATTAAACGGTGAAGAAATTGCAGAATTTCACGCTACTTTTTACGGTGGAACAACATACAGAATAATTGCAGCTTCCGGACAAACAGAAGGTAATATAGTTTTCTCACTTTACGACAAAGAAAGAAATCTTTTATTCACAAACCGCGATTACCAGAACTCACCTTATTGGGATTTTAAATTTACTTCAACTATTGATTGTATTATTGAAGCTGAACTTGATGGTTCCGACAAAAACGCTTCAGGTTTTGCAATTATGCTTATTGGATTTAAACAATAATTAATTGATGTAGAATTATCTTATAAAGAGAGGCATTATTTACAATGATAATGCCTCTTTCATTTGAAAAAAAGAAATGAGCGAAAGAATACTAAAAGCCCTGATGCAATTGTTTGCAATCATTGCCCGACCAGAGAGCAATGCCGAAGAACGCAGGTCTATTGTAGGCTCATTCTTATTACAACAATTAAACAGCGAGCTGGTTAATGAATATTTAAAAGTATTTAATAATTACTACGAACAATATCAGGCGAAACAATCAGATAGTACTTTAAGAAAGAAAAGAATTGCAGGAAGCTCTGTTAAAGTTTTAAAGATTTGTACTGAAATTAATGAGGAACTAACACAAAAACAAAAAATTATTGTTGTTGTACGTTTACTCGAATTTATTAAATCCGATTCTGAAGAAATCTCTGAACAGGAACAAGAATTTGTTGAAACTGTTGCAGATACTTTTCATATTGTTTCAGAAGAATACGTTAGGTTAAAAGCGTTTATACTTTATACTTTTGATGAAATACCCAATTCTACCAGGATGTTACTTGTTGACAGTCAAAAAGAATTTAGTCATCAAAAAGTAAAACATCTGTTCCGTGCCGGATTAGAAGGGCAACTACGCTTATTCCATGTAAGAACTGCAAATATGTTCCTTTTGAAGTATTTAGGCGAAAAGGAATTATATTTAAATGGTCAGCTAATTCACCTTCAGAAAGTTTATGTACTTACAACCGGAAGTTCCATACGTTCTGCCAAAATTGCTCCTATATACTATTCTGATATTCTCAGCATTTTTAATGAAGACAAAATAAAGTCAAAAATCGTTTTTGAAGCTAGAAATATAGAATTCGCTTTTAAGGGTGGTGGCATTGGACTTCACAACATGAATTTTCAGGAAGAATCGGGACATCTTGTTGGAATAATGGGTGCCAGTGGGGCTGGAAAAACAACTTTATTAAACGTTTTAAATGGTTCATACCCGCCAACCAGTGGAGAAATTTTAATAAATGATATTAATATTTACTCTAAGGATGAAGCTACCGAAGGATTAATAGGATATGTTTCTCAGGACGACCTACTTATTGAAGATTTGACTGTTTTTCAAAACTTATATTATAATGCTAAACTCTGCTTTGATAACCTTAGTCACTTTCAGATTTTAAGGATTGTACTTAAAACCTTGCAGAATTTAGGTTTGTATAAGATTAAACACATGAAAGTTGGTAGTCCAATGAATAAAAAAATCAGTGGAGGCCAACGAAAACGTTTAAATATTGCTCTGGAATTAATTCGCGAACCCTCTATTTTATTTCTTGATGAACCAACATCGGGATTATCTTCAAGAGACTCAGAAAACATTCTTGACCTTTTAAAAGACCTTACTTTAAAAGGAAAATTAGTATTTGTTGTAATTCACCAACCATCGTCAGATATTTTTAAAATGTTTGACAAATTATTAATACTCGATACAGGTGGATATCTTATTTACGATGGCGATCCAGTAGATTCAATTATTTATTTTAAATCAAGAACACATCAGGCTAACTGGAGCGAAAGCGAATGCCCTACTTGCGGTAACGTTAATCCTGAGCAGATTTTTAATATAGTTGAAGCAAATGTTCTTGACGAGTATGGAAACATGACTCACACGCGCAAATTCTCACCAAACGAATGGCTGGATAGTTATGATAAATACCATGTTAAACCAGAAGAAAAAACAAAAGAAGAAAAATTACATTACAAGCTTCCCGAGATTTTCTTTAAAGTACCCGGAATAATAAAACAATTTAAGGTATTTGTTATCAGAGATGTACTTTCAAAGTTATCAAATACACAATATTTACTGATTAATTTATTAGAAGCTCCATTACTGGCGTTGCTACTTTCTTATATTATTAAATATTATAATGTAGATGCTGCAAATGAAACAGGCTATTCATTTAGTGATAACAGTAATATTTCTATTTTCATCTTCATGGCAGTTATTATTTCAATTTTTATTGGTTTAACAGTAAGTGCCGAAGAAATTTTCAGAGACAGAAAAATCAGAAAACGCGAAAAATATCTAAATTTAAGTTGGGGTAGTTACTTATTTTCTAAAGTTGCCATTCTAACTGTATTATCAGCAATTCAAGCTGCTATTTTTGTTGTCATTGGAAATACTGTTTTGGAAATTCAGGGAATGTACTGGCAATATTGGCTTGTTTTATTTAGCGCCTGGGTATTTTCTAATATTTTAGGACTTAATATTTCAGATGCGTTTAATTCTGCAGTTACCATTTACATATTAATACCTTTTCTTGTAATTCCTCAACTAATTTTAAGTGGTATTATTTTTAAATTTGATAAGTTAAACCCAGATATTAGCAGTCCAAGTCATATTCCATTATACGGACAAATTATTACTGCAAGATGGGCTTATGAAGCACTTGCGGTTTATCAATTCCGTGAAAACAAATACGAAAAGCAGTTTTACACCTATGACAAAATAATGAGTTCTGCTAATTTTAAAAAAGATTTCTGGTTAAGATCTATTCGTAACAAAACATCAGATGTAAAAAGAGAACTTGGCGAAAAAGGCAATAAACAAATTATAAATGATGCTTTAGAACTTTTAAGAAATGAGCTTTCATTAGAAATTAAATTGAATAAAAAAGTTCTTCTTCCTGTTAAAGTCTCGAATTTAGTAAATGGTAAAGTCACAAATAATGTGATAGATAAATTAAATTTTTACTACGACGAATTAAATAAATACTATATTCAAAAATACAAAAAAGCAAGTGAAGCAAAAGACAGACTTTTTGCAAAACTTACAAGTACAGATAAACTGAATAAAAATTTCATACAACTAAAAAAAGATTACCATAACGAAAACCTAAAGGAATTTGTTAGAAACGAAAATGAAATGGTAAAGATTATTGAATATGATCATCGTTTATACCAAAAAGCTGACCCTATATTTTTTGATCCTCAGGGCGGAATACTTGATGCTCATTTTTATGCACCCCGCAAAAAAGTATTTGGGACATATTTTGACACTTACTGGGTAAATATTGTAATTATTTGGTTAATGTCAATCACACTTTTCATTTGCCTGTACTTTAATCTTCTTAGAAAATTATTAGAATTAGGCGAATGGACATCAGAAAGGTATAAAAAGAATAAACAGATAAGAAAACAAAAAAGCCGGATAAAATAATTACCCGGCTTTTTTTATTATTGTGAAATAAATTATTCTTCTATTTCAATCATTTTAAATGGAACTTTAATAATAGACTGATAATCTTCACCAGCTTCTAACATATCTTCATCATCTTCTTCGTAGTACCAATTAATTATAACTGCACTACCTGCTTTTGATATATTTTCTAATTTTTTAAAAATATCCAAAATACATTTTGATGAACTTGTATTAAAATATTCAAGCTGAATATTAACAACAGTATTAGCAAGAGGTGCTCCACCATAAGTCTCTAACCAATCAACAAGTGGTTTATAAAATTCAATAGAATTTTCGGGAATGGATCTTCCTTTTATTTCTATCTTTCCTGTGGTTGCATCAAAATTCACAGTTGGTGTTTTTGGTGTTCCTTCAATTATTATTGGATCCATAAGCCTTTATTTATTTTTAGAGTTTAAAGATATGCTAAATTATATTAATTTTCAAAACGTAGAATAAAACTTTTTCATTAACTGGTATAAATTCATACTCCATTTTAGTACCTGTCTTGCGAGCAATGTCAATCATACCAAGACCTCCGCCACCTTTTTCAGAAAATTCATCGTTGTTAAGAATTAATTTATAAAGTGCTTTTAATTCATCTTTCGACAAAGAATTAATCTGATTTATTCTATCACTTATCATTTGTAACTTCTCTTTCAGAATAAAATTACCTGTAATAATTTTAATAGAATTTTCGAAATAAACTAAATAACAAGCCCCAAACTTAGATTTTCCTTCTTCGGCAGGTAAAGCATGATGAAATAAATTCTGAACACATTCAACAAAAACATGTATTGTTACTTTCCTTAACGATTCATAAGAAATATTTTCAGTAAATACAGTTTCTATTTTCTCTACTAATCCTGTAATTATATCAGAAGTGATCTCACCACTAAATGACAGAAGTACATTACCTTGCTGCCCTACTTTAAGCCACTGCTCTAAATTAAAATTAGTGTTTGAAGAAATAATCACAAAATATTAAAATTTATTATTTCAAAACTATTAAAATATAATGTAAATAAAAGCATTATTACATTAAATTTTTATAAATATTCAAACTTTCTTCCAGTCATTTTATCAACCTGTATCTTAATTACGTTAATGTTATTTATTGAAGGAACTGAAAAATCAAAATTTAAATCTGAATAATTCTTCATAAAAATCTTTAGTCCTTCTACTTTTTCATTATAATCTGTTATTATCTCAGCTTTTCCCCATGCAACAACACTTCTGTAACGCATTCTCCAACTACATGCAACTTCTTTATGCCTTGCAAAAACATCGTGATCAGTATCAAACTCAACACAAACCTGATTGTTTTTTGCTAAAATATCCAATTTATAACCCTCTTTTGCACAATGCAAATAAATTGATTTCCCATCAAAACCGAAATTAAAACCCAAAACATATGGCTTATTACCATCTACAAAACCAACATGACATACATTACATTTACTAATTACTTCAAATAATTCTGTTTGCAAAGTAATATCTTTAATTGCCTTATCTCTTATATGCATATTTGTTATTTTTTGCTTAAAGATAAAAAAAGGTTGGCTATTAAATAACCAACCCTACCTAAATTAATAAAAACATATTACACTAAATCAATTTCTTTTTACTAAACCAAAGCAAATCAGATTAAATAAATTTTCAATGTTTTTTTCAAAATCAGCATTTCCATTTTGCACAAAAAATGGAATTTCAAGCCCTTTTAATGCTGTAACAATAGTATTTGCAGTTATTTCCAAATTTTCAATATCAAAATAATTCTGTTTAACTCCATCTAATAAAATTTGTTTTACTAATTGCAATTCTGCTTTATCATACATTAATCTTGTTTGATTAATAAATTGCAGATTGTCTAATAATTCATTTTTCATAGCATCATAAAATATAGACACTTTTAATAAAGTATTCATTCTTGTAAAAAAATATGCTTTTAATTTTTCTGATGGAGTTAAACTATTATTAACTGCATTATTAATTGCTAAGGCAAGTTCGTTAGCTTCCTTCTCAATAACAGCTTTAAAAACATCTTCTTTATTTTTAAAATAATAATACAATCCTGTTTTACCCTTCCCTACTACATTCCCGATATCATCTAATGTAGCTTTTTTATAACCATATTTACCAAAAACAACTATCGCAGCCTTAATTATATTATCTCTAGCCTTATCTTTATTATTTACTTCCATATTAATAAAATATTTTACCTTTTAATTAAAATTCTAGTAACATTATCTATATGAACCAGGTAAGTTCCAGATTCTAATACCAACAAATTTACAATTTCATGTGTGTAATTAATTAAATCTGATAAAATTTTTCTACCTGTCATATCAGTAATAATTAATTGTATGGGCAATTTAATATTAAGCATTTCAAATTTTACAAAATTTTCTACCGGATTTGGATTAAAAGTAAAATTTTGGTTATCTATATTTTTAATATTATTTGTAGAAGTTAAGCAATTTCTTAAATATGTAATACCTGTATTAGTTGATAATCTATTTATAAAAAGTGCTTCAGCAGATGAATTATTTTTTAGCATAAAATCTAAATATGGTAAAAGCAACGAAAAAACTTCTGCATATTGTTCGTCTCTTGTAATAGTAGGGCTTGGAGAACAGGTAGATTCACCAAAATTACAATTGAAATTTGATTCAGCAAACTGGCAATGGCTTCCGCCTGTAACACTAATAAAAGTTTTACATTGTGAGCCAAGTGCATTATATAATGGCACCTGATTATCTGCAGGAACAGCAACACAATCGTTTGCTCCTGAAAAAACAATTGCAGGAACAGTTACAGATGGAGCATAATTTAAGATAGCATCCGGAGAATTACTATTTGACATTCCAAAAGAAACAGTAGTAGTTATATTTGTATTATTTGATGAAGCAATAACTGAACATTTACCCCCCATTGAGTGACCAAGTATTGCGGATGTAGTAGCTATTTTCTGATAAAAAAATGATGAACTTAAATTACCTTCTGTTTGCATTTTTGTTACTGCAAATGCTAAATCTAGTCCAAATGTTAAGTGATTTGGAGTTGGAAAGATAGAACCTTCAGTAGTTGGAAAAACCATAATATAACCTTTAGGAACTATTGAATCCCAGTATATTTGATACGCATCAAAGCCCATTACAAATCCGTGTCCGAAAACAACTAATGGAAACTGTCCATTTGCAATTGGCGTGTTTTCACCAGCGGTATTCGAAGGATAATAAATTTCGCAGGGAACACTTCTGTTACTTCTTGCAGGATCGGTATATGTAATAGATTTATGACCTATAGAATAAACTTGTGATTTACCGACAATTGTTTGCAACAATAATAAAATAGTTGAAATGCTGAAAATAATCATGCTAGTGTTTTTCATATTAAGCGATTTATGTTTTTGAATATTTTAACATATCGGTTCAAAGTTAAAATATTTTTAATCAAAAACAATAAATATTTAAAATGTTTTTTTCACTAAATAAACTAAGTAGTTGGGGTCATTCTAGAGTTGGCAGGCACATCCTGTGTAATCCACATATTTCCGCTAATAATTGCATTTTTACCAATACAAATTCTACCTAAAATTGTAGCTTCTGCATAAATTACAACATTATCCTCTACAATAGGATGGCGAGGAATTCCCTTAATAGGATTACCATTTTCATCAAGCGGAAAACTTTTTGCCCCTAAGGTTACACCCTGATAAATTTTTACATTATTACCAATAACACAGGTTTCACCAATTACAACACCCGTTCCATGGTCGATTGCAAAATATCCTCCAATTGTTGCACCCGGATGAATATCAATTCCAGTTTCTGAATGCGCAAGTTCGGAGATTATTCTAGGTATCAAAGGAACTTCAAGTTTTAAAAGTTCGTGTGCTAACCTATAATTGGTAATAGCTCTAATAGCAGGATAACAATAAATAATTTCGCCAAAGCTCTTAGCTGCAGGATCTCCATCATACATTGCCTTAACATCAGTAGAAAGTTTTTCTCTTATTTTTGGTAATAGAGAAATAAATTTTGCCGATAATCTTTCAGCTTTATCTTCACAATCCTTACAACTATTTTTATTCTCCTGACCACAATCAAAGCATAACCCTCTTAATATTTGCTGGGAAAGTAATTTATGAACCTTATCGATATTTACACCTGTATAAAAGCTAATATTTCCAGCATTTACATTAGAGGTTCCAAAATATCCAGGAAAAATAATCTGACGAAGAGTATTTACAATTTCGACTAAGACTTCAGAATCTGGCATTGGCATGCCATGTAATGGAATTTTATAAACAGTTTCATACGACTCTGGCTGCGCTAATTTTGATGTAGTATCAAGTAAAATATCACTCACACTTGCATTTACTTCCTTCTTTTCCACAACAAACTTTAATTTAAATTTTTTTCCTTTAAAATTTTCATTGCAACTTCTAATATTGTAGTATCATCCAGAATCACTATTCCGCCATCTGGACCTTTTTCGGTATGAATACCTACAATTTCTCCTTTTTCGTAATCGGTACCACCAAAATAGTTACGAACAGTTTCCAGACTAATATCAAGAGTGTCTGCTATTATTTGCATACTTCCGTTTGGCAAACGATCTTTTATACGCCTTAATTCATTAAATGAAATAGTTTTCACTTTTGTAAGTTTAAGTTTTTAAAAGTAGTTATTTTTTTAATTCGCAATTAATCTCTCATTTATTTTAACAGACGTATTAATTTAGTAAAAGGATGTTTAAAAAGTTCCCCAACACATTAATTAATTATTTTTATCTTTATGCTCGCAGAACTAAATAACAAATGAAATATATAGAAGTATCATTTATCATAAAACCTTATTCAACAGAAAATGAGGAATTATTAATTGCTGTTTTAAATGAAAATAATTTTGACTCGTATTGGCAAACTGAAAACGAATTAAAAGCATATATTCCTGAAAGTTTATTTTCAATCGAGAACTTACAAAGTATTTGCAATTCATTTCAGAACAACCTTACTGTTGAAACAAAATTATGTTCACTTCCAGAAAAAAACTGGAACGAAGAATGGGAAAAATCATATCCCTTTACAATTATTTCAGATAAATGTCTGATAAGAGCACCATTTCATACAAATACTCCAAAAACAGATTTCGATATTGTTATTGAGCCAAAAATGTCATTTGGTACAGGTCATCATTCAACTACTTCGTTAATGGTTGAACTTATTCTTGAAATGGAAATAACAAATAAGATTATTCTTGATATGGGCTGCGGAACGGGCATTCTAGCAATTCTTTCTTCATTGAAAAATGCCAAAAAGATTACTGCAATAGATTTTGATGAATGGGCATATGAAAACTCAATTGAAAACTCTAAAAAAAATAATTGTATAAATATTGATGTAATAAAAGGTACAGCTGCTAATATTCCTTATGAAACATATGATATCATTTTTGCAAATATTAACAGGAATGTATTATTAGAAGATATTGGCACATATAATAAACATCTAAAACAAAATAGTAATTTGGTTATAAGTGGGTTTTTAGAATCAGATATAGATATTCTTTGGAAAAAAGCCGAAAAATTTCAATTATTTCCAATTAAAACAGTTAATAAAAACAATTGGGTTGCAGCAATTTTCGAAAAAAAATAAAATGAAAAATAATAATATGCAGAAACTATTATTTCTTTTTTTGTGTGCAGGTTTAGTTTTTAGTTTTAATAATACTTGTGCTCAGCAATTAAAAAATTTCAGAAGCGATTTTCCAGGCTATCTTGCAGACATGAAAGATTTTTTAGAAGCAAAAGATAAAAAAGAAGGCAAAGAATTAATTGAAATATTTACTTTAACATTTAATGGTTCTTATTTTAATGAAAACGAAAAGAAAAACATAATTCAAACTTCTAATGAATTATTAAAAAAACGTGCATTAGCATTCCCTCACTTTCAAGAATACTTACAGAGTTTGATGGCATTTAGTACTGCCAACCATAATAAATCCAGTTATGAAAACTGGGATAAAGGATTAGTATATATGTGTCAGAAAAAAAATATTACTCTAAATTCAATTGATATTTTTTTAGAAAATTCTGCAGGATTAATTAGCAAAGGCAATATTTACAAATCCTTAACAACAAAATGGAAAACAAATACAAAAGACATTAAATATTATTTCGATGGAGAAAATATTATTATTACAATAGGCCCCTCAAATTTAACTTGTTATGCAAAAAAAGATAGCTCAAATATATACAACACTCAAGGGATTTACAATGCATTAACACGTAATTGGAAAGGACAAGGTGGAAAACTAAACTGGGTAAGAACAGGTTTCAAAGAAAATGAAGTCTATGCTAATTTTCAAAATTATAGTATAGATATGACAAAATCTTCTTTTGAAGCAGACTCTGTTATTTTTATAAATACACGTTATTTTAAAGATCCACTTTTAGGAAAGCTACGTGAAAAAGTAATGGCAGATGCAGATTCAACCAATGCGAATTACCCACAGTTTATTTCATATTCTAAAAGATATAAAATAAATAATATTTATCCGGGGATGAACTATGATGGAGGTTTTACAATGAAAGGTTCTAAATTTATTGGTGAGGGTACAGATGATGATCTTGCAATGATAAAAATATTAAGAAATGATACATTATTTTTTATAGCAGCCACCAAAACATTTGTATTTAATAACGATGGTATTATTGGTCAGAATGCAGCTATAACATTTAGATTAGATACCGATTCTATTTATCATCCTGGTCTTTTATTTAAGTATAGCGAAGAACGAAAAGAAGTATCACTGATTAGAAACGATGAAGGAATGTCAAGAAGTCCTTACTTTGACACATATCATAATTTAGAACTAGACTTCCCATATTTAACATGGAAACTTGGTGACCCAAAAATAAATTTTAAACCAATTCCAAAAACAACTAACAAAATTGCAAAATTTGAATCAGTCGATTTTTTTAGCAGAAACAGATACCTTGAATTACAAGGAATGGATATAGTAAACCCACTTCAAAATTTAAGAAATCTAAGTAAAAAAATTAATTCCAGAAAATTTACAGACTCTCAATTTGCAGATTTCATAAAAGCATCGATACCTGCAACAAAACAATATCTGTTAAACCTTGCATTTAAGGGATTTATCTCATACTCAATTGTAACTGGTCAGGTTACAGTGATGGAAAAAACTTTTAACTATCTTAAATGCAGTGTTGGGCAAAGAGATTATGATGCAATAAGTTTTATGTCTACAGTTGAAGAAAATGACAATAATGCAATGTTAAGTCTTTTGGATTTTAATTTAAAAATGAAAGGAGTGCAGGAAATATATCTTTCTGATTCTCAAAATGTTGCTATTTTTCCTAAAGATCAGGAAATTACAATAAAAAGAAACAGAGATTTTGTTTTTGACGGTAAAGTAAGAGCTGGATTATTTTTATTTATAGGTTCTAATTTTTCATTTAGTTATAACAAATTTAAACTTAATCTGACAGATATTAAAACAATTAAGATGCGAGTCAGAACCGACGAATTAGATCAATATGGTGCTGTTGTTCAAAAGGATTTAATTTCTGTAATTGAAAATGCAACAGGCGAATTATTAATTGATGACATGACAAATAAATCAGGAGTTAAAAAATACCCACAATTCCCTGTTTTTAACAGTAAAAAAGATTCTTATGTTTTTTATGATGATAACTCTATTCAAACTGGTGTATATAAAAGGGATAATTTTTATTTCCAGATTTATCCTTATACAATTGACAGTATAGGTATACTTACTAAGAAAAATTTACTGTTTAAGGGGCACTTTGTTTCAGCAGGTATATTTCCACCATTTGATGAAACCATAAGTGTGCAACCTGACTATTCTCTTGGTTTTAAACGTCAAACTCCAATAGAAGGGTTTCAAACATATGGAGGAAAAGGAAATTACAAAAAAGAAATTTTCCTTAGTAACAAAGGCTTAAGAGGTGATGGTGAATTAAAATTCTTAACAGCTAAAGCTACATCAGACAATTTTCTTTTCTTCCCCGATTCAATGAACACTACAGCAAAAATATTTGAAATTGAAAAGCAGGCAAAAGGAGTTGAATATGCTTCAGTAAAAGGTGAAAATATATATGTTCATTGGATGCCAAATAACGATAGAATGTTTATTACAAATACTACTAAACCATTCAAAATGTATGATGATCAAGCAACATTTACAGGTACTATACAAATTGAACCAACTGGTCTCTCGGGTTGGGGAAAACTTGATTTTTCTACTGCA
Organism: Bacteroidia bacterium; assembly: GCA_016218155.1. Lineage (NCBI taxonomy): Bacteria > Pseudomonadati > Bacteroidota > Bacteroidia > Bacteroidia bacterium. Next base: position 48,604 of record JACREQ010000011.1, on the reverse strand, counting down.
GAACTTACTTCAAAAATGTTCAATTTCAAGGAACATATAGTAGATGCTGACACATCTAATTTTAATCTTAAAACTGCAGATATGACTGATTTTGCATTTAAAACTAACAATGTAAACTCACATATTGATTTTAAAGAAAGAAAAGGAGAATTTCAATCTAATGGAGAAGCTTCATTCGTAGAATTTCCAAAAAATCAATACATCTGTTATATGGATCAATTTACATGGTTTATGGATAAAGATGAGATTGAAATGAGTGCAAGTAAAAAAGCATTAGCTACTTTACCTGAAAACAGTGCAAACATGAGCCCTACAGAACTTGAGGATGTTCAGTTAAAAGGATCACAGTTTATATCTACCCATCCAAATCAGGATTCTCTAACTTTTGTTGCACCTTCGGCTAAATATAATCTGAAAAAATATATTATAGCTGCAAACGAAGTAAAATTTATTAGAGTAGCAGATGCTACTATTTATCCTGGAGATGGTAAGGTTGTTATAGAAAAACAAGCTGCAATGCAAACTTTAAAAGAATCAAAAATTATTGCAAATAACACAAATCGTTATCATACTATTTATGGAGCTACAACAAATATATATGGACGAAAGAATTATTCTTCATCAGGATCATATGATTATGTTGATGAAACAAAGAACAAACAGGTAATTAAATTGGATGTTGTTAGCGTTGATTCTACTTATCAAACTTACGCCAAAGGTAAAATTGGAATTACAGAGGGCTTTACACTGAGTCCAAATTTTGGTTATACCGGTGATGTTATACTTCATGCAAATGAGCAATTTTTAATGTTCGAAGGATCAGTAAAAATCTCTCACGAATGTCAAAACTTATCCAGATACTGGATTAACTTTAAATCAACAATTAACCCGACTGAGATTTACATCCCTATGGGAGACTCGCTTAAAGAAATTAACAATAACAAAGTATGTAATGGCTTTTATATAACAAATGACTCAACACACATTTATCCAGCATTCTTAACAAAGCGTAAAAATTATAGTGATATAGCAGTATTTAATGCAAAAGGATTCCTAACATTTGACAAGACAGACAGTAAATATAAAATCTCAAATAAAGAAAAATTAGTTGAGTTTAATCTTCCAGGAGATTACCTGAGTATTCATCGTTCAGCTTGTAATATGTATGGCGAAGGTAAATTAAACCTTGGGGTTGATTTTGGTCAATGCACAATAAATACTGTTGGAAATGTAAACGAAGATTTGGTAAAATCTTCTATTTTTATTGACCTGTTATTAGGCATTGACTTTTTTATTGACGGAAAATGCATGGAAATATTTGCAAAAGATTTAAACACATACAGCGGTCTTGAACCAATTGATTTATCAAGAAAAGTTTTTGAGAAAGGTATTGCAGAAATTCTTGGTCGCGAAAAAGCTAACGATCTTATTTCTGAATACAGTCTGGGAAAATTCAAAAAAATGCCAAAAGAACTTGAACATACAATAATGTTTACTGATTTAAAATTAAACTGGAATACCACAACAAAATCTTATGTTGCCGACACACTTTTAGGAGTTGGAAGCATTGGTAAAGAATATGTTAACAAAATAATTCCGGGTTATATGGAAATTATAAAAAAACGAAGTGGCGATATTTTCTCTGTTTATTTTGAACTTAACGAAACCGTATGGTATTATTTCTCATATGCTCGTGGAGTAATGCAGGTTGTTTCAAGCAACGAAGAATTCAATACAGTTATTAAAACACTTAAGCCAGATCAAAGAAAAGTTGATACGGACAAGGGACAAAAACCTTATTCTTATTATCCGGCAGCCCCTACTGTTAAAAATAAATTCTTAAAAAGAATGCGTGCTTTAAAAGAAAATGAGGTGCTAAATGAACCTGATGAAACAGAAAATGATAAAGAGAACGAAAATAAAAATAAGGAAGAAGGACAATAAATTTAAATTTGATTTTTACTTTTGTAAAAAAAATTGATACATTCATTATGAGAAACTTTATTTTATTTATCATTGCTTCCGTATTAATATTTGGATGCGGAAAAAAAGAAGAAAAAGGAAACGAAATATTTAGTACATCAAATAATTTAGATGCGAATAATCTTTGGTTAAATACCAATACTATATTTAAAGGAAATGCACATTCAGGTTTGTATTCCAGTAAACTTGATACTGCTGCTGAATATGGAATAGGAATTAATCCAATACTTAAAAATATTTCAGATAAGTTACCTAAAAAAATCACAATAAAATGTTGGGTGTATTCAACTGTTCCAAACCTTGACGCATCAATAGTTTGTAATCCTTTACTAAATTCTCAGGTTGTTGATTGGAAAAACTACGATTTTAAAACCATAGTAACTAAAGCAAATGAATGGACAGAAATAACTGCTTCATTTGACTTACCTAAGAATATTACACTTGATACTGAATTAAGGGCTTTCGTATGGAATCCTAATAAATTAACCTTTTTTGTTGACGACTTTGAATTTTCAATTGAGTAAACCAAATTTCTCTTGATAACAATTTTCTAAATATTCAGCAATTTCATTTGCTGTAATACTTCTTATACATTCACAGTTAAATGACTTGCGACACTTTTCACAAGTTTTATTTAACACAAAATATTTTGCCTTTTTACCAATTGGTGCCCATCTCTGAGGAAAAATGGGTTTCATTGGTGCATATAATCCTATAGCAAATTTTCCTGCTGCAGAAGCAATATGTAAAGGACCTGTACTGCATGCTACTAATCCATCAGCATGGTTAATCAAACTAATATATTGGCTTAATGTTAACTTTCCAGTAATATCTATAATATTATTTCTATAAACTTTTAACAATTGCTCCATCTGGTTGGCTTCATCATCAGTACCGGCAACTATTATATTAAATTTTTCAGGAGATAATAATCTTATCAATTCTGAATATCTGTCTAATCCCCACTCTCTCGCACTTCCTTTTGATTTAGGATGAAGAATGATATTAAATTTCTTATTGTTAATTACAAAATGTAAATCATTCTCTAACATTTCAAAATTAGAGAAACCATAGAGTCCAATAATTTCCTTTAAATCTGGAACTACAAAATTACCAAACAATGGTTCTGTTAAAATCAAATTTAATTGAGCCTCATGTAAATCAGATTTTTTTCTACTGAGTTTTACTTGTTTATTGGCATAAAACCAATGAAAAATTCTTCTGTTTGTGCCTATTCTAATTGGGATTTTCGCTAAAAATGCAAGCCTTGCAACTTTGGCATTTGGATATACATGAATTATAATATCTGCTTTAAACTTACAAAAAATCCTTTTTTGATTAGAAAATGACATGTCACAAATATTATCCCAATCGGCAAACTCATCAATATTTGTACATGCATTTATAATTGGTTTAGTGTATTTTCTTCCAAGAAAAATAATATAACAATCAGGAAAAATCGATTTTAAATATCCAGCTAAAGGTAAAGTAAGAACAACATCTCCGATTTTATCAATACGGCTTATTAGAATACGTTTCAAAACTAGAATTATTTAACAAGAAGTAAAACTCCGGATTTTTTATATCCACTTGCTTCAGATGAGGTAATATTATAAAAATATGTTCCACATGGTAATTGAACTCCTGCAGATGAACGCCCATCCCACTGTAATCTTTTTGCAGTTTGAGAATATACTATGGCACCCCATCTATTAAAAACATCTAATACGAAATTATTAACACCATTTGATTTCACTATAAAAACATCATTTATTCCATCACCATTTGGTGAAAAAATATTTGGCGCTTCAAGTAAATCATTTACCATAACTGTATCTGTAATTGTATCAGTACATCCTAAGCCTGCTTCTACAATAAAATTTACAACGTAACTTCCAGCAGCTGGAAATGTGTATATAGCAATACTATCACCTAAATCAAAAGAAGTCTGATTAAAATTCCAGTAATAATTATATGGTAATGTGTCTCTATTTAATACTGTTCCTTGAAAATAAAAAATATATGAAGGAAGATACATTGTATCTGTAAAACTAAAATTTGCCTCAGGAAATTTTCTTACAAAAATAAAATTTGTTTTTGTTTTTGTTTGAGTTGCATTTGAGCTTGAAGCTGTTAAAGAGACAGAATAAACTCCTGAATTTAAGTATGTATGTATTGGGTTTTGTATTGAATCAATACCTCCATCACCAAAACTCCAATGCCAGTTTTTAACTGTATCTCCTACAGATAAATCGGTAAATACAATTGAGCCACCTTCACATATAACCGTAGTGTCAGATTTAAAATTTACCTCAATTTGTGCAAATAGAGAATTTGAAATCGTAAAAAATGAAAACACTAATATGATTATATACTTATTCATTTTACTTATAATATGCAAAAATATAAATTATGCACTTGCTAATTTCTTTTATTTTAAATGTTTTTAGTTAATTTTTTAACAATTTTAAAGTTATAAAAAAACTCTTTAGCAATAACTCTAAGTACTGTATATGACGGTATTGCCAATATCATCCCAGGTATACCTGCTAATGTTCCTGCTGATAATATCACAAGAAAAACCTCAAGTGGATGTGCTTTTACGCTGTTAGAAAAGATAAATGGCTGCACTAAAGTTGCATCAAGAATATTAATAATAACATATACAATAAACATCCATTGTAGCAAAGGAAGTGTTTCAGTATAAAAATTAGCATCAACATTTGTTAATATTCCAATTAACATTCCAAAAATTATTGAAATAATTGGACCCACATATGGGATAATGTTAAATAATCCTCCTACTAAACCTAAAACTAAGGCATGTTCAAACCCTAATCCTAGAATAGTCATTCCAATAGTAGTAAGTACAAAAACAACAAACATATCGAAAATAATTCCTAAGAAATACCGTAATAAAAGTTTCTTAATAGATAAAATTGCGTGCTTTACTTCTGATTCATATTCAACAGTAGCAAATGCAAGAAAAAGTTTAATAAATAACCTGTCGTCCAATAAAAAAAAGAAAGTAATAAAAGTAATTGCAAAAAAAGCTACCAAAATGCTTCCCAAAGTATTTGCTATAGAACTAAAGAAAACAGAAAAATCAGAGAAGTTCACAATTCCCATTATCTTATTTACTACCTCATCTGTTAAACTTTTCTCTGTATTAGTATATATATTTAAATCCGATAACACTTTGGTTACCTGCTGAATTGGCTGATCGAGATTTGCAACAATTTTATTCGGATCTATAGAGGAAATTTGTTGAGCTTCTGAAGCAATAAGCGGAACCATTAATCTGAAAAACAGAATTACAACAGCCCAGAAAAGAATCAATGTAATTATGGCACTAACAAATTTTGGTAAAACAAATTTCTTTATTCTAATCTTATTCAGCAATCTTGTTATAGGCTGTAAAATTAATGACAATACAAGGCCAACTAATATATAAGCTATAATGTTACCAAGAAACCACACGCATAATCCAACAATTAAAACAATTGCTGCTATTAAAATATATTTAGTTTTCTTATTCATTGCAAGGTAAAAGTAGCCATTTTACTAAAATAAAAAAAAGTTTAAATACTAAAATGTAATTCCAGCAACCAAATGAATGTTCTCTTTTTGAGGGTTAAATATTATTTTACAATATACAGGAAGCGAATAATCATCTGAGATTTTACATTCTTTTTTCATTGAAAATCCAAGATTTACAAAACCAGGTCCATTACCATACCAACCCTCAGAAGGTGTAAATCCAGCAAGAATTTCAAGAGGAATTTTCTTTTTTAATGAATAAGACAATTCGAAATATGAAGTATGTAATGTATCTGCACCATAGAAATTATATGACAACAAAAGCTTTAATGGAATTTTTTCAGATAATTTAAATTCTGTATCAAAACTAAAATCATGTCCCGTTTCCTTTTCTGAATATTTAAAGTAACTATTGCCTACAGTATCCATATTCATATAAAAATAGTCCCAACACGAAAATTTAAATTTCCAAAACTCAAAACTTACAAATAAATCGGTTTCCTGTAAACTAAAAGAAGAAAAAGTTGCAGATCCCCATGTTCCTAATGTAAAATTCCCATACGATATTTCTAAATCAGGTTGTATTGCAGGCGAATTACCAAAATCACTCCCACGCCAAACATAACGACTAACAATATCAGCAGAAACATTAAAACTCCATTTTGATTTTGACGAATCTGCCTCCTGTGTAAAAGCAGGAATAACAGAACATAAGCAAATAAATAAAATAAGTATTCTACTAACCATAAATTTTCATTTAACTTAGATTTATACTTGTAAAATGGGGTTTTCGTTACGTTTACAATAAAAAATTAGCAACAATATACTATAATAAAATAAAAACTAGTTTCAGAAAAAAGGATTTGTTCTTTTCTCTTTTCCAATAGTTGTAGTATAACCATGACCAGAATAAACCTTTGTTTCATCATCAAGACAAAAAAGTTTCTTTTGAATACCTCCTACTAAAAGACCTGTATCACCCATATACAAATCTGTCCTCCCTATACTACCTTCAAATAGTATATCACCAACAATAACAAACTTATCGGCTTCTGAATACAATGCAATACCACAAGGACTATGACCAGGTACATGAATAATTTTAATAACATTATTACCTAATAATATTTCATCATCATGTTTTAATTCATTTTTCGGCAAAGGAGGCATTTCAAAATCAAAATTAAATAACTGTGCTTGCATCTTAACATCCATATGCTTAAACAATAACTTATAATCAGCATGACCTGATATTGAAAGGCTATATTTCCTAACAACTCCAGCACAGCCCATTACATGATCAAAATGAAAATGTGTAATAATTATTCCTTTAGGTTTAAGTTCATTTTCATCAATAAAGCTAAATAATTTTTGAAATTCTGACTCAGAATTACATCCCGGATCAACAATTAAACAATCTTTATTTTCAGCGTAAATCACGTAAGAATTTACTTGTATTGGGTTAAATACAAAATCTTTAACTTTTATCATTTGTTTTGCGATTTTCCTTGAAGTAACGGCACAAATTGAAAAACACCATGTTCTGTTACCTCAAAATTATTTTCATCTTTCTTAATTAGTAATATCATCTTTTGAGCTTTATCGCCAACAGGAACAACCATTCTTCCGCCAATTTTTAACTGTTGTTTTAATGGTTCGGGAATATAAGGTGCACCTGCAGTAATAATAATTTTATCAAAAGGACTATATGTTGGCTGTCCTAAGTAACCATCACCATAAAATAACTGAGGACGGTAATTTAATTTTGCTAATAGAACCTGAGTTACATCAAATAATTCTTTTTGCCTTTCAATTGAAAAAACCTTTGCACCCATTTCAAGCAAAATAGCAGTCTGATATCCGCTTCCAGTGCCAATTTCAAGTATCTTATCACCTTGCTTTATTTCTAATAAATGAGTTTGAAATGCTACTGTAAAAGGTTGAGAAATTGTTTGACCTGAAGCAATAGGCAAAGCTTGATCTTTATATGCCATTTTTTCGAGCCCCTTTGCCATAAATAAATGTCGTGGTACACGCATAAAAGCATCCATTAATTCACTAGAAAACAGATTTCGAGCTGTTAATTCCTGAACTAATTTTCTTCTTAAACCTTTATGTACGTATGAATCTTCCATCAATAAAAATATGTAATTGCAAAAATAGCTTTATCAAACTTAAAATGTTAATAAAATGAAAACAAAAATAAAATGACAGCTCTAAATTGCTATAATTTTGCACAAACACAAGTAAATGCGAAGAATTGGTATAGTTGGGGTTGGGCATTTTGGCAAATTTCATGTAAAAGAATTAATAAAAATACATGAGTTTGATCTTATTGGTTTTTATGATATTAATCCCGAAACATCTAAAACAATACAGACAGAATTTGGCATTAAACCTTTCACATCATACGAAGCACTTTTAGACGAAATAGATATAATAGATATTGCCGTACCCACAAACATGCATTTTAATTGTGCAACCGAAGCAATAAAAAAACAAAAACATGTTTTTATTGAAAAACCAGTAACAATTACTGTTGAAGATGCACAAAATCTTATAAAACTTGCTGAAGAAGCTTCAGTAAAGGTTCAAGTTGGACATATCGAAAGGTTTAACCCCGCTTTTAAAGCTGCTCTCCCATTAATTTTTAATCCCAGCTATATTGAAATTCATAGATTACAAACTATGAATGATCATGCTTATGATGAGTCTATTATTTTAAAGCTGATGATTCACGACATAGATATTGTAATTAGTACCATTAATTCTAACATAAAAAAAATTAATGCTACTGGAGTTAAATTGATTAATGGAATTACCAGTATTGCAAATGCCAGATTAGAATTTGATAATGGATGTGTTGCAAATATTACATCAAGTATAGTCTCTCCTAAAAATATTATTGAATATAAAATTTTTCAAAAAGAAAAATATATTTTTATTGATTTCCTTAACAGAAAAGCCGAAGTTTCTATTTTTAAAGAAGATAAAACCAATAAAGAACAAGTATTAAAAGATATTCATATTGAAAGCTCAGAGAAATTAAACTCAAATTCTTTAAAAGAAGAATTTATTTCATTTTTTAATTGCATAAATAATAATTTCAAACCATCTGTTACACTTGACGATGGCTTTAAAGCATTAAAAGTTGCAAATGAAATTATTGAAAAAATTAAACTTTCTAACGATTTTTAACTTTTGATACAATAAATTTGCGTCCTTTTCGTTTAACGAACGTTTATTGTATCATGACAAAAATTAAAATTCTAATATACTTACTATCAGCGACTTCAATTTTATGTTCAAGTTGCAAGAAATTTAATGAAGAAGAGCCAATTCCTTCTTATATTAGAATCCCTAAATGTACGCTCTCTTGTGACAGTATATTACAGGGAAGTACTAGAAGTAATATTTCAGACGTTTGGGTTAATATTAACGAAAACAGACAGGGTACTTATGAAGTTCCTGTAAATTTTCCAGTTGTTGAAAACGGAAATAAAAGAATAACTTTAAGAGCTGGAATTAAAGCAAATGGAATAGCATCGAGTAGAATTATTTACCCTTTTTACAATGCTATAAATATTGACACCGTTTTAACCCCTGAAAATCAACTTGTATTTAATCCTGTATTCACATACCTCTCCTCATCAGTTTTTGCTTGGCTTGAAAATTTTCAGGGAAATGGATTTTCACTTGACAGAGGTACTTTAAGTGACACATTGTTAAACTTAGAGAGTGACAGCATTAACACTAATCAAAAGTATGGTGTTTTTTACATTGACGCAATAAGACAGAAATTTGAATATAAATCAACAGAAAAATTTGTTTTACCTTCAAACGGATCAAATATTTTCCTTGAACTTGATTACCAATGTACCCATCCTTTTCTGGTTGGTGTATATATTAACAAATTACAACAAAGTGTTAAAACTCCAATAATATATATTAACCCACATGCAAATTCATTTAACCACATATATATTGATCTGACTTATATTGTCTCACAAAACTCTGACGCAATTAACTATAATATATTTTTCGGCTCATCCCTTTACACAGATGAATATACTAAAGGCGAGATTAAAATTGATAATATTAAGCTAATTCACTTTTAATGAATAAACGTTTACAAACTACAACATATATTATTTCCGATTTTATTGCAGGCAGCATAAGTTGGGCTCTATTCTATATTCTTAGAAAGGTATTTATAGAATCGGCATTCTTTGGCTACCAGATTGAGATAGTATACGACAAACAATTTTATTTAGGGTTAATTTTTATACCATTTTTCTGGGTTTTACTAAATTATCTTTCAGGTTATTATAAAGATATATACAGAAGATCACGATTAAAAGAATTGGGACAGACTATTACCATTTCTATTGTTGGAGTCGTAATAATTTTCTTTGTTGTAATACTAGACGATTATATTTTTTCATATAAAAATTATTACCGATCAATATTAATGTTGTTTGGTCTTCAATTCACAATTACATATTTGCCCCGCCTTTTTTTAACAACAAGAATAGTTCATAGAATTCAAAACAGAAAATTTGGTTTTAATACCTTATTAATTGGAAGTAATAGAAAAGCATTGGATTTGTATGAAGAAATGGAAGCCGAGAAAAAGTCAGCAGGAAATAGATTTATAGGCTTCGTTAGCGTTACAGAAAAATCAAAATATTTACTCGATAAAAATTTAAAATGCCTTGGTAATATTAATAATCTTCCGAAAATAATTGATGAATATAAAATTGAAGAAGTAATAATTGCAATTGAAACATCTGAACACGATCAGATTAATTTCATCATTAATAAAATTGACAATAAAAATTTGGTAGTTAAAGTAATTCCTACTCTTTATGATATTCTTACTGGAAGTGTAAGGATGACTTCACTTTACTCGGCACCATTAATACAAATTTCACGAGATCTAATGCCCGAGTGGCAGCTTAATATCAAAAGATTATTAGATATTTTATTTTCAATTATTGCTATTATTATTTTAATTCCGGTTTATATTTTTCTTGTTATAGGAGTAAAATTATCTTCATCAGGACCAATTTTATATACTCACGAAAGAATAGGTCGTTACGGCAAGCCCTTTAAGATTTACAAATTCAGGTCAATGTATGTAAATGCCGAAAAAAACGGGCCTGCATTATCAAGTGATAATGATAGCCGAATTACAAAATTCGGTAAATTCATGAGAAAAATTCGATTAGACGAAGTGCCACAATTCTTTAATGTTATTTTTGGTGATATGTCATTAGTCGGACCACGACCAGAAAGACAGTATTTTATTGACCAGATAATTAAAGAAGCTCCTCACTATTCACATTTACAAAAAGTAAGACCGGGTATTACATCATGGGGACAAGTAAAATTTGGTTATGCAGAAAATGTTGAAGAAATGATTGAGAGATTAAAATACGATTTAATTTACATAGAAAATATGTCTCTTTATATTGACTTCAAAATTATGATTTATACTGTAAAAATTATTTTACAGCGCAGCGGAAAATAAAATTCTAATCAAACCCAACTTCTTTTTATTTTCAGATATTTACAGCTCAAAAAATTGATTTGTATATTATATAAGATTTTTTTTATACTTTCGTATACTTAACTATACAATTTAATTACATGACTCATCCAAAGAAAATTGCCGTAATTCTGTCCGGATGCGGAGTTTATGATGGTGCTGAAATACATGAAGCCACACTTACTTTATTAGCAATAAAAAAACAAGGTGCAGAATATGAGATTTTCGCCCCGGACATCGATCAGCATCATGTAATTAATCATCTTACCGGCAAAGAGATGAACGAAACAAGAAATGTATTGGTTGAGTCTGCACGCATTGCACGTGGTAAAATAAAACCACTTCAGAATTTTAAAGCCTCAGATTTTGATGGACTTGTTTTCCCTGGTGGATTTGGCGCTGCAAAAAATTTATCTGACTATGCTTTTAAGGGATCAGACACAAAAGTAAATGTCGAAGTAAAAAAAGCGATTACCGATATGGCTTCAGCAAACAAACCAATTGGCGCATTATGCATTGCTCCTACCCTTCTGGCAAAAGTTCTTGGTGATATTTCGCTTACTATCGGAAATGACGAAAGTTCTGTGGCTAACATAAAAAAAATGGGTGCTACACATATTCAAACAAAACAATGCGAAGTTGTTGTTGACAGCAAAAATAAAATTGTCACAAATCCTTGTTACATGTTAGATTCAAGCATAGTACAAATTGCAGAAGGTGCCGAGAATGTTATAAAAGAAATGATAAGAATAATGTAATTCTTTTACCCATAAAGCACACATATACAAAATCTCACGAAAACATCATTTTATTTAACTTTAAGTACTTTAAACTTTAAGTACTTTAGGCACTTTTTTATATATTTACAACTCCAAAAAAGAAAATATTTATAATGGCAGCCAACGAGAATACTCCTTTAATGAAGCAATATAATAGCATCAAAGCAAAATATCCGGATGCTATTCTTCTTTTCAGAGTTGGCGATTTTTACGAAACATTTGGTGACGATGCTATTAAAGCCTCAGGCATTTTAGGAATAACCCTAACAAGTCGCAATAGTGGTTACGCTTCAGAATCGCCATTGGCTGGTTTTCCTTATCATGCATTAGATACATACTTACCTAAATTAGTAAGAGCAGGACAAAGAGTTGCAATTTGCGACCAACTCGAAGATCCAAAACTTACAAAAAATATTGTAAAGAGAGGCGTTACAGAACTCGTAACACCAGGTGTAACAACACACGATAATGTTTTAACACATCGTGAGAATAATTTTCTTGCCTGCATACATATTGAAAAAAAGATAGCAGGAGTTGCCTTTCTTGATATCTCTACAGGTGAGTTTATGGCTTCTGAAGGAACAATAGAACAAGCTGAAAAACTTTTACAAAGCATACAACCAAAAGAAGTTCTATACGAACGATCTAAACATCAAGAGATAAATGAGCTTTTTGGTAATAAATTTTACATTTACAAACTTGACGAATGGATGTTTCATAAAGAAACAGCTAGCGAACGTTTAATGAAACATTTTGGAACCGCTTCCTTAAAAGGCTTTGGGGTTCACGATTTAAATGCAGGAATTGTTGCAGCAGGTGCTATAATGCAATATCTTGACGTAACACAACACGATAAACTACAGCACATAACAAGCCTTTCACGAATAGATCATGAAGAATTTGTATGGCTTGATAAATTTACTGTTCGAAACCTAGAGCTTTTCCGCTCTGCCAACGAGAATGCAAAAACTCTGATGGATGTTATTGATCATACACTAACACCCATGGGAACACGTATGCTTCGCAGATGGATCGCCTTTCCGTTAAAAGATCTTGATGCTATTCATCACCGCCAGAATTCTGTTGAACATTTAACAAATTTCCCTGATACAACTTCAGAATTAATTACCCTTGTAAAGCAGGTTGGAGATCTTGAGAGACTAGTATCAAAGGTTGCTGTAGCTAAAGTAACACCAAGAGAAGTTGTTCAGCTTAAAGTTGCTCTTGATGTAATAATACCAATTAAAGAAATTTGTAACAAAAGCAATGAAACTAACCTAAAACATATTGCAGAACAATTAAACCCATGTTTATCAATCCTTGAAAGAATCTCAAATGAGATAAAACCTGACCCTCCGGTACAGGTATCAAAAGGTGGTGTTATTTCAAGCGGTATTTCAAAAGAACTTGACGACTTAAGAAATATTGCTCATTCAGGGAAAGATTACCTACTCCAATTACAACAACGTGAAGCAGAAAGAACACAAATTCCTTCATTGAAGATAAGTTTTAACAACGTGTTCGGATATTATATTGAAGTAAGAAATACTCACAAAGATAAAGTTCCTACTGACTGGATTAGAAAACAAACACTTGTCAGCGCAGAAAGATATATTACAGCTGAATTAAAAGAGTACGAAGAAAAAATATTTGGTGCCGAAGATAAAATTCTACTTTTAGAAACTACTCTTTTTAATAATCTGGTTGCTGCAATTGCTGAATTTATTCAAACACTTCAATTAAATGCCGCATTAATTGCACGATTGGATTGTTTTCTTTCGTTTACGAAGCTTGCTACCGAAAACAGTTATTGCAAACCCGAACTTAACAACTCAAATATTATTGACATAAAAGCAGGAAGACATCCTGTAATTGAAAAACAATTACCACCTGATCAGCCTTATATTGCAAATGATGTTTTATTAGATTCCGACAACCAGCAAATAATGATAATTACCGGACCAAATATGTCTGGTAAATCAGCATTGCTAAGACAAACTGCACTTATTGTTTTACTTGCACAAATTGGAAGTTATGTTCCTGCATCTAATGCTAAAATAGGATTAGTTGACAAAATATTTACACGTGTTGGTGCATCTGATAACATTTCGCAGGGAGAATCTACCTTTATGGTTGAAATGATTGAAACTGCAAGTATTTTAAATAATATTTCAGCAAAAAGTTTAATCCTTCTCGATGAAATTGGTCGCGGAACAAGTACCTACGATGGAATTTCCATTGCATGGGCAATCTCAGAATACATACATGAACATTCGCTAACAAAAGCTAAAACACTTTTCGCAACACATTACCATGAACTTAACGAAATGGCAAATTCTTTTAAAAGAATTAAAAATTTTCATGTAAGTGTAAAAGAAGTTGGCAATAAAGTAATTTTTATGCGCACACTTCAACCAGGTGGTACCGAGCATAGCTTTGGTATTCATGTGGCTGAAATGGCAGGTATGCCAAAATCTGTAGTAAAAAGAAGTGCTGAAATATTAAAAGATTTAGAAAAATCACATAAGAAAAATTCACTTTCAAAACCCATTAACGAAATTGCCGATCATAGAGAAGGATTACAGCTTTCATTTTTCCAACTAGATGATCCTGTATTAAAACAAATTCGTGACGAAATAAAAAATCTTGACATAAATAACTTAACTCCGGTTGATGCACTTAACAAATTAAATGAGATTAAAAGGATAACAGGGATATGAAAAAATTAATGTTTTCAATATCATTATTTCTTGGATTTATTTTATTCTCCTGTGAAGGCCCGAAATATTTTGCTGTAACTGTTGTTGACAAACAAACAAAAAAACCAATAGATAGCGTATTAGTAAAGGTTATTGTTAAAGCCGGGAAAAAAGAAAAATCTGCTTATAACTTGCAAGGTTATACAGATTCTGCAGGAAAGTTTATTAGAGATGAAATGATTGGATATGGCTTAAGTATGAGAAAATGGGATTTTTATATGGAATACGATAAAAGCGGATATCAACACAAATCAGAAGTTAACAAAACTGAAGGAACTGTTGAATTAGAGCATTAAAATATTAAATTTTATCAAGTTCAGAAACTATACTTTCGCTACGCCGCGGCGTAGGACGCTAAAGGTAACAGATTAATTTAGTTTCATTTATACATAAACAATCTTTGCTGCATCTAACTGCATTTCTCCATCCCACTTATAAGCCGACAAATACCCACCTTTAGCTGCACCAAAGTCCAAACAACATGCATTATTTTTCAATAAATATGGTAATGACTGAAACCAGTAATGTCCGAAAAATATAGGTTTTTCTGTTTCCTCATAAGGCTTAAAGTCAGGAAATAATTCAGGAGTTACAGTCACACTGGGGTATTTCACAGGCTTATTTGTCATTATACTTTGTGGCAAAGGCTTATTATAAATATTTTGCCACCATTTTACTCTTAGCTTAACTGGCTTTTCAGTTTTACCATTAATATATAATGACAACTTTCTTCCTTCAACAATTTCATTTATAGCTCTTTTTATTTTCTTTTCCTTTTTAGGTTTTTCGCCATTAAATGAAGCAAATATTTCGTTCAGGTTTTTATATTTTGCAAGTTGTTCAATTAATTCTTCTGACCAGTAAGCATGCACAGCTCTAAATTTAGTATTTTTGATATATAGCGGCAAACACATTAACCATTCAGCGTATACACATAATTCATCAATATTTTTTGAAAACTCCACAAGTAAAGTTTCATAATCGGGCAATAATGGAGATTTTGGAGAAGTAAATGCACTACTTCCATGTTTAAAAAAGTACCACGCTAAAAAATATTCATGATTACCCAAAATAATAAATGCAGATTTGTTCATCCACATTTTATATAAAATTTCTAAAGTCTGGCGATTATCTGACCCAACATTAATAAAATCACCAAGCACTACAAGCTGCCTGTTATCAGGATGTTTCCAGCCTGTTTCAGTATTTTCGTACCCAAGTTTTTCTAATAAAATCAGCAACTTTCTACTATTGGCGTGAATATCACCCACAAAATCCAGTTTTTCTCTTCCGCTTAACTCCATCTCAAATTTTAATATTTTAAACTATTTCTTTATTGTCATTCTGAGTATAACGAAGAATCTGGTCTCAACATAATTAGATACTTCACTCTGTTCAGTATGACAAAACTGTCTATAATTCACAAAAATAATTTACTCAGTAGCAAATATAAAAAACATCATTTTAATTAATCGTACCAAAACAAAAAGGTTATAAACCGTTATGTAAACAACTGCATATTGATAGAAATCATATTGTTTGATCAAGGCAAAAAGTTATATTTGTAAAAAAATAAATACTTACAAAAATGAACATTCAAGATTTAAAAGCTTCGCATAAACTACTGAAAGAGTTCAAGTATACTATTACTCCTGTACAAAAAGGTTATGCCGACAAAATCTTATATTTAAATTTATCCAATAACGACATAAAAATAAAAGACGTTCCTCAGGAAATGAAAGAAAAATTTACCGGCGGAAGAGGTTACGGTCTTAAATTATTATGGGATGCTACAAAGCCAGACACAAAATGGAATGATCCTGAAAACGAAATAATTATTAACACTGGTCCAATTTGCGGAGTTACTCAATATTCAGGAACTGGAAAATCATTGGTTGTAAGCCTTTCTCCTCAAACCGATATTCCTATAGACAGTAATGTTGGAGGATATTTTGGTCCGTTTCTTAAAATCGCAGGTTTCGATTCTTTTGAAATTCAAGGGAAGGCTGAAAAAGACGTAATTATTTTCATTGATGCAGTAAATGGAAAAGTTGAAGTTTTAGATGCACCACTAGAAGCAATTGACAGTCATGTTTTAGGTGAACAACTTCACGAAATGTACGCCAATGATGAAAGAGACATGAAAAACGTTGCAGTTGTTTCAGCAGGTACTGCAGCCGATCATTCACTTATAGGTATGCTAAACTTTACGTTTTTTGACATGAAACGTAAAAAAGTAAGATTGAAACAAGCGGGTCGTGGTGGTATTGGTACTGTTTTCAGAGATAAAAGAATTAAAGCTATAGTGTGTAAAGTTGCTGGTGTTACTGGAAATCTGAATAATGTTGTTGACCTTGCTCCTATTATGGAACGTGGTAAACGTTTCAATAAAGAGATGCGCGAACTCGACGATTCACAATGCCAGATGCGTAAAATAGGAA
This sequence comes from Bacteroidia bacterium, assembly GCA_016218155.1. NCBI lineage: Bacteria > Pseudomonadati > Bacteroidota > Bacteroidia > Bacteroidia bacterium. The sequence goes on along the minus strand of JACREQ010000011.1, from coordinate 31,551 downwards.
CTGCACATCTTACTCATATTATGAATGACTATGATTTGTTCCCAACAAATAACTTTAAATACGGAAGTCATAAAGATGCTATAAATGTTCATGCTGATGTTTATAAAGCCCGTTTTACACAAAATGTTCCTGACGGTTGTTGGATAGGTTGTAATATGTCATGTGCAAAAGGTGTAGATAACTATAAACTACGCACCGGACCATACAAAGATGATTTGGTAATTGTTGACGGACCAGAATATGAAACAGCTGCATCACTAGGTTCATGTGCTGGAATATTTGATCCTGATTTTACTATTGAAGCTAACTTCTATTGCGACACATACGGTATTTGTACTATCAGTTGGGGAACAATTTTGGGATTTGTTATGGAATGCTACGAAAATGGAATTCTTAACGACGAACGTACCGGTGGATTAAAATTAAACTTCGGAAACTCAGATGGAGCAATGGAACTATTACACCAATGTTCAAGAGGCGAAGGTTTTGGTAAGATAGCTGGAATGGGTGTTCGCTGGATGAAAAATTATTTTATCGAAAAAGGCTGGGGCGATCCTCAGTTCATTTTTGATATTGCAATGGAAAATAAAGGTCTTGAATATTCACAATATGTTTCTAAAGAATCTTTGGCTCAACAAGGTGGATATGCAATGACTAACAAAGGACCACAACATGATGAAGCATGGCTTATTTTTATGGATATGGTAAATAACCAGATTCCTACATTCGAAAAGAAAGCCGAAGCTTTGTATTATTTCCCTATGTTCCGTACATGGTTTGGATTAAACGGATTATGTAAACTTCCATGGAACGATGTTGAGCCTGCAGATAACCACGAACAAAAAGAACCTGCAAAAGTTCCTGAGCATGTTGATAATTATGTAACAATATTCAAAGCTGTTACAGGAATTGAAGTTGATAAAGATTCTATCATAGTTCAATCTGAAAGAGTATATCAATTCCAGAGAATTTTTAATATTCGTAGAGGATATGGTTTACGTAAACATGATGCACAACCATACCGTGCTGCTGGTCCGGTTACCGAAGAAGAATACGAATCACGTGCAGAGCGTTATGACAAACAGATGAAAGAAAAAATTGGTATTGATCCAACCGGAAAATCTACAAAAGAAAAAGTAGCTATCACCAGAAAATTCCGTGAAGAACAATATGAAAAACTTTTAGATGCTGTTTATTTCCGCCGTGGATGGACACCAAACGGAATTCCAACAATTGAACGTTTAAAATCTATTGGAATGGATTTACCGGAACTTTTGGAAATTGTTACACCATTGCAGTAACCTAAATTAATCAATATAACAAATAGCCATACAAATTTTGTATGGCTATTTTATTTTAACACTTTCATATTGTTTCGTTTCCCCATAAAACAACATGAAATAAAAAAGGTTCGTGAGACACGAACCTTGGAAGAGGTGTTATTCAGCATTTTACTATTATTTTTTTGTTAATAATAATAATAATAATCAACAAATATAATTTCATTTGCATTGTTTATTATGAAATTAAAGCTTTTAGAATGCATAGATTCTTCATCAGGATGAAGAGTCAACGCAATACCATTAAATTTATTCATATTTTTGCATTCTTTAAGCAACTCCTCCGCAAAATTTTTGAAAAATACAGTATCTTCTTCCGATATTGAATCAAATGCAAGTCTACCTTCACACTCATAAATCTCAATTGGAATATCTGGTTTATTAGATGAATTATTATCAATAACAGTAGCAAAATTAACCCTCCAACAATGATACTTTTCTTCGAATTTTTCCATTACTTTCATGCCAGTTTCAGTAAAATCAGGGCTTGTACAAGCATTTAATATAATTATTATTAAAGAAAATATAACAAAGTATTTCATGTTTTTGTAATTATTAAATAATATTTCATAGTATAAAAATAACTATTAATATTTCATTACAAAATTTAATTTAATAAATAATGTTTGTAAGACACTAACTATGAAATAGGGATTTGTCATACTTTTAAGGAGATGTTGAATCAATTCGCCACGGCGAACAGCATGACAAAATGCTAATGCGCATCCATCCAGTTAACCCCTGTGCCAACCTCAACAAGTAAAGGAACTGAGAGGTTAATTGCATTCTCCATTTCGTATTTTACAATCGTTGTTACGGCTTCAATTTCATTTGGGGCAACTTCAAAATCCAACTCATCATGAACCTGTAACAACATTCTTGAACAAAGTTGTTTTTCCTGAAATGCTTTATAAACCTTAATCATAGCAATTTTGATAATATCAGCAGCAGAGCCTTGTATTGGTGCATTTATAGCATTACGTTCTGCCATTCCACGCTCCATTCCGTTTTTAGAATTTATATCTGTCAACATTCTGCGTCGACCATACAATGTTTCAACATAACCATTATTTCTGGCAAGTAAAATACATTCTTCCATATATGCTTTTACGCGCGGATAGGTCTCAAAATACTGATCAATTAATTGCTTTGCATCAGTGCGGGAAATATTTAATCGTTGCGAAAGTCCGAATGCAGAAATACCATAAATAATTCCAAAGTTTGCAGTCTTTGCACGTGAACGTTGTTCGCGGGTTACCTCAGCATTTGATATTTTATAAATTTTCGCAGCAGTTGCGGTGTGGATATCCTCATTCTGCACAAAAGCTTCCATCATTGCAGCATCCTGACTAAGATGTGCCATTAACCTCAATTCAATCTGCGAATAATCGGCAGATAGAAAAACAAAATCTTTTTGTCCCGGAATAAATGCTTTGCGAATTTCTCTACCTCTAATTTCTTTAATTGGAATATTTTGCAAATTTGGGTTATTAGAACTTAGTCTCCCTGTTGCAGTCACAGCCTGATTAAAAGAAGTATGCAAACGACGCGTTTTGTGATTAATTAATAATGGCAAAGCATCAACATAAGTACTTAATAATTTCTGCACAGAACGATATTCGAGTATTTTGTTAATTATTTCATGTTTGCCTGCATATTTAACTAACTCCTCCTCGCCTGTTGAATATTGTTTTGTCTTTGTTAGCTTGGCATCATCTGAAATTTTCATTTTATCGAAAAGTATTTCGCCAAGTTGCTTAGGAGAATTAATATTAAACTGCGAACCAGCCATTGCATATATCTCACTTTCGAACTTCTGCAATTCACCTTTTAATATTACCGAATAATCTTTAAGAACTTTTTCATCAACTTTAACACCGGTTTTTTCAATAGCAGCAAGCACATGAATTAACGGCATTTCCATATCTGTAAACAAAGTATACAAACCAAGTTCTTTTAATTTAGGTTCAAATATTTCTTTTAGTTGCAATGTTATATCTGCATCTTCGCCTGAATATTCTTTAATTTTTTCGACATCAACCAAACGCATATTTAACTGATTTACTCCTTTTTTCCCAATCAAATCTTCAATCGGAACCGGTAAATAATTTAAATATGTTCTGGCTAAAAAATCCATATTGTGACGTAAATCTGGCTGCATAAGGTAATGCGCAATCATTGTATCAAACAGTTTACCTTTTACAACAATATTATAAGTACTTAAAACAAGAATATCGTACTTAATGTTCTGACCAATTTTCTCTTTATTTGAATTCTCTAAAATATTTCTAAATTTTTCTAATCGTAAAATTGCCTCATCACGATTATGTGAAAAAGGGACGTAAAATGCTTCATGAGGTTTTATAGAAATTGCCAGACCAACTATATCGCTCTGCAAAGGATCTAAACCGGTTGTTTCAGTATCAAAACAAAACGATTCAGATTTTTCGAGCATTGAAATTAGTTCATCAATCTTTTCATTAGTGTTTACCAATTGATAATTATGCTCAATATCTTTAATTGTTTTATAATCTTTCTGAGGAATCTGATCTGGCACTGGCAAATCCCAAAGCGAAGGCTGCATTTTGTTATGAACTTTTGCAGGTTCTACATTTACAACATCACCAGAGGCTGGTCTCATTCTCAAAATTCGCGGTGCGATTGTTTTAAATTCAAGCTCATCAAGCAAAGCAGTAAGTTTAGGGATATCTGGATCGCTCAATTTCATTTCCTCATCATGAACTTTAATTGGTACTTCAGTACATATTGTTGCTAGTTCTTTTGATAATAAAACCTGTTCAGTATTATTCTGAAGTGTTTCCTTTACCTTTCCCTGAAGTTTACTAACATTATGCAGTATTGCCTCAATGCTTCCGTATTCTTTAATAAGTTTTTTTGCAGTTTTTTCACCAATACCAGGTGCTCCGGGTATATTATCTGATGCATCTCCCCACAATCCAAGAATATCAATAACCTGACTAGGATAATCAACTTCGAAATTCTTTTTAACTTCGGGTATTCCCCATATTTCAACACCATTACCGGAACGGCTTGGTTTGTACATAAAAACATTTTGAGAAACTAACTGACAAAAATCCTTATCAGGAGTCATCATATAAGTTATAAAATCTTGCTCTGATGCTTGCTTTGCAAGAGTACCAATCACATCATCAGCCTCAAAACCCGGCACCTCATAAATTGGAATATTAAATGCATCTAATAAACTTTTAATATACGGAACTGATAATTTAATATCCTCAGGAGTGGCATCACGATTAGCTTTATATGCAGGGAATTTATCATGTCGAAAAGTTTTTGCTCCTGAATCAAAAGCAACAGCAAGGTGCGTAGGTTTTTCTTTTTGTAAAATATCCACTAAAGCATTTAGAAAACCAAATATTGCGGAAGTATTTAAGCCTTTCGAAGTTATTCTTGGATTTTTAATAAAAGCATAATGTGCTCTAAAAATAAGGGCATAAGCATCGAGAAGAAAAAGTTTTTTCGACATAAAAGGATTTTTTGTAAATATAGAAAATAAAAAAGTGCCTAAAGTACTTAAAGTTTAAAGTGCCTAAAATTTATTAATTATATAGCCTACAAAGTAATTTAATTAAAAATTTAAAATGGTTTAAACAAACGCCTTCTCGTCATTTTGTTCGCCACAGCAAATTGTTTCAAAATATGCTTTAAAATTAAACAGTTCCTGTTTTGTGTTTTTTGCAAAAGAATTTACAAACTATTGCATTTATTATACTTAATATAACATAAAGTACAATTATTAATGGCATTGCAACTATCTTGAATGCAATAATTAATACAATAACAAGTATTATGAAAATATAACGTACAAGATTTTCTTTTAATGCAAAATTTTTAAATTTAAGTGCAAACATTGGAATTGGACTAACCAAAAGAAAACATTGAATAAAAATTAGTGGTATTAAGAATTTTAAATTTAAAAAAATGAAAAAATATTTCATACTTCCTGTATAAGCCATTACCATCGGCAAAGATGCTATTAATATTGCATTTGCAGGAGTTGGCAATCCAATAAACGACGAAGTCTGACGAGTATCAACATTAAATTTTGCAAGTCGCAATGCTGAAAAAATCACTAATAAAAATGGAGAAATAAGCAAAAGACCATCTTCAATTGAAACTGTTTCAAATGATATCTCATTAATAATTAATACCGACTTAAGTAAATTATAAATAATAAATGCAGGTGCAACACCAAAACTTATTACATCTGCTAACGAATCAAGTTCTTTACCAATATCAGAATATGCTTTTAAAAGCCGTGCAAAAAAGCCATCAAAAAAATCAAGAACTGCAGCTGCTAAAATAAAAAAAGCAGCAAGTACCGGAAAGCCTTCAACAGATGCCACAATAGAAAGGCAACCAGCTAACACATTAAGTGAAGTGATAAAATTTGGTATATGCTTAAGAGGATTCATTATTTTAAAATTTTATAAAAAATAGTAATTCAGAATTTTAACTTAGTTTCAATTTTTATTTTATTTATGCAATAATCCGAACAAAAATAAGTTAATTTACAATGCTTTTACAATAGCTTAAAAATTATTATTTTTACAATTATAGGAAAAATCAAATTATGCCAAAGAATATTCTGATAGTTATTGCATTACTTGTTTTTGTATCCGGCAGTTTTGCTCAGGCTCCAAAATATAGTAACGAATTTTTATCTGTAGGCGTTGGAGCACGTTCATTAGCAATGGCTAATTCATCTGTTGCTTCAGTTAATGATGTAACAGCAGGTTACTGGAATCCTTCTGGTCTTTTAAATTTAGAACACAACCTTAATATGGGTGTTATGCATGCTGAATATTTTGCAGGTATTGCAAAACTTGATTATGGTGCTGTTGCATTTAAAAACTCAGATTCATCAGCAATAGGCTTTACATTAGTTCGTTTTGGTGTTGATGATATCCCAAACACTTTGGATTTAGTTGACAATAATGGAAATATAAACTACGATAAAATTTCAAGTTTTTCTATTGCCGATTATGCATTTATGTTTAGCTATGCACGTAAATCTACTATTCCGGGATTACGCTATGGAGCAAATGCAAAAGTAATAAGAAGAATTGCTGGAAAATTTGCATCAGCATGGGGGTTTGGGCTAGATGCTAGTGCACAATACGATAAAGGCAAATGGTCTTTTGGCGCAATGGCAAGGGATATTACCACAACATTTAATGCTTGGAAATTTAATACTTCAACATTTGAAGAGGCATTTAATAAAACCGGAAACGAAATTCCAAAAAACGGTTTGGAGATTACTATGCCTAAATTAATATTAGGTACTGCATATCATTTCAATATTTATAAAAAATTTGATGGATTAGCTGAACTTAATGCTGACATGACATTTGACGGTAAACGTGATGTGCTGGTTAAATCAGATCCAATAAGTATCGATCCACATATTGGTTTTGAATTTTCTTATAATAAAATTGTTTATCTCAGAATGGGTTTGGGAAATATTCAAAAGGTTCCCAGCATTGATGGCAAAGATGAAACTACTTTCCAACCAAATATCGGTATTGGTATTCGTTATAAACGATTTGGCTTAGATTACGCATTAACAGATATTGGTGATCAATCTATTGCACTTTACTCAAATGTATTCTCGGTTTATTATAGTCTGGATAAGAAATAACAATAATTTTCAGATTACTTTATCAGTTTCTTTTTTCGAATTTAATCGTTACTAATATTATTCCGGTTACAGTAAGCACACCTCCTACAACCTGTATCCATAATGGCCATAATCCTAAAAGCATAAAAGCCATAAACAAAATCAAAAAACTTTTTGATGATTGAATTATCATTGCTTTTGAAGCAGGTATATATTTTAAAGCAAAATATTGTGCATAGGCACCTAAAAACGGACCTACAAGTGCGCCATACATAGCAAACAAAACAGCTTCTTTAGGAAAACTGAAACTGTCGTTTGAAAAAGATAATGCGACTAATGAAAACAACAGTAAACCTATAACCCTTGTTATTGCTAATAATTCAGGCTTCAATTGACTTATATATCTTTTTGCTATAATAACATTCAATGACAAACATAGTACAGATATTAAAACAAGTTCACTTCCATCAACAAAAAGAGAATTTAACTTAAGACTCCATTTAAAACTTATTAAGAATGCTCCTGTAATTGCCAATATTATTCCTAACCCTTCTTTTAAACTAAATCGTTCTTTAAGTAATAACATTCCTAACAACGTGACCAAAGCAGGCGATAAATTCACAAGAAATGAAACTATAGCGGGATTATCGACTAGTTTAATAGCCGAAAAAAAGCAAGTAGTTGAAATAACTTCTAAAACAGCAAAAACCAGTAGCATTAAAAATGCATTAAAAGAAAACGTAAATGTTTCCCTAACTTTTCCGGTAACAGTTAAATATACAGAGTTGTAAAAAAGTCCGAAACCATACCATAAAATGCCAAACTGAAAAACTGTAACAAAGCTTAAAATATGCTTACTTGAAAAATAAGTATTTGTAGCAGTAAATGCCGCAATCATTGCAAATAAATAACCTTTGGTTTGCGGACTTTTAATCATACACCATTTTCCTAGGTTTGTGTCTCACAAACCTTTCTAAATCAAATAATATTTTGTTTCGTGATGTCACGAAACAAGGAGAAAAAAATGTTGCAAAAAAACTATTTAAACATTTTATTAATTCTGTTCCTTATTTTTTCCGATTCTTCTTCGCAACCAGGTTTGCCTAGCAATGCAAACATATTACGTTTGTATTCCTCAACTCCGGGCTGATCAAAAGGATTAACATCGAGCAAATAACCACTTATTCCACATGCCATTTCAAACATATAAATAAGCTGTCCGATGTAATTCTCATTTAATTTTGGAATTTCGATAAGTATATTTGGAACACCACCATCAACATGTGCTAACAAAGTACCCAATTGAGCCATTTTATTAACATAACTTAAAGGCTTATAGCTAATAAAATTCAGGCCATCAGAATCGTCATTTTCATGAGGAATTGCTAAACTGTTTCTGGGTTCGGAAACTGATAATACTGTTTCAAAAAGGTTTCTTTGACCATCCTGAATATATTGTCCCATTGAATGTAAATCGGTAGTAAAATCAACACTTGCAGGAAAAATACCTTTACCTTGTTTTCCTTCACTTTCGCCATAAAGTTGTTTCCACCATTCAGAAAAGTTATGCATTCGTGGTGTAAAATTTACCATTATCTCTACATTCTTTCCTTTGTTAGACAAGCAATAACGGGCGGCAGCATATAAAGCTGCGGGATTTTCTTCAAATGGCACCTTCGAGTTAGTAAGCTCCATCATATGTTTTGCACCCTTTATAATTGCAAAAATATCGCCACCGGCAACAGCTATCGGAAACAAACCTACAGGAGTTAAAACTGAATATCTTCCACCAACATCATCAGGAATTACAAATGTCTTATAACCCTCTTTTCTTGCTAAATCTAGTAATGCGCCTTTTCTCTCATCTGTAATTGCTACAATACGTGTTTTAGCTTCTTCTTTTCCGTATTTTGTTTCAAGATGATGACGTAACAACCTGAAAGCAATTGCCGGTTCTGTAGTTGTACCAGATTTTGAAATTACAGTAATACCGTATTCATAATTTCCAAGAACTTCAAGAAGTTCATACAAATAATCTTCGCCAATATTCTGACCAGCATATAAAACTATTGGTCTTTTTCTATCAGGTAACAAAGCATTAAAATTATGAGACAAAATATCTATAACTGATTTTGCACCCAGATACGAACCACCAATACCAACAACAACTAGCACTTCAATTTTTTCGCGTAAAGCATTCGCAGCTTCCTGAATTTCTTTTAACAAATGATCAGAAGTTCTTGTAGGTAAATCTACCCATCCAAGAAAGTCATTCCCCTTTCCGGTTTTCTGATAAAGTGCATTAATGTGTTTTTTTACATCTTCTTTTAAGCTTAAAATTTCGCTTTCTGGAGCTGTTTCAAAAACCTGATCGATACTAAGAATTATTGGTTCCATTTATTTTAGTTTGTCGGTTAAAAGTTTCATTTCTACTGAAGGTGAATATTTTTCATATAATATTCTGTATAAAGCCTGCACTATTGGCATTTCAATTTTTTTCTCGATACAAATTTCATTAATACTGTTTGCTGCATAATACCCTTCGGCAACCATACTCATTTCCAACTGAGCAGATTTAACAGTATATCCTTTCCCTAACATTGCACCAAATGTTCTGTTTCTACTAAATTGCGAGTAACTTGTTACCATTAGGTCACCTAAATAAACATAATTCAGAAGATTTCGGTTTGACGGAGCAACTATTGATAAGAAATGCTCAATTTCCCGAATCGCATTTGAAACCAGAACAGAAATATAATTATCACCATAGCCCAGTCCATGGCATACACCGGTTGCAATTGCCATAACATTTTTCAGAACAGTTACATATTCTGCACCCAGTACATCATCAGAAACAATTGTTTTAATAAAGCGACAGTTAAACATATCGCCAATATATTTTGCCATTTCAGCATTTGAAGAAAGTACTGTTAAGAATGTCAATCTCTCTAATGCTACTTCTTCTGCATGAGACGGACCTGAAATAAAACCTAAACGACTAAAAGGAATGTTAAAATTTTCATGAAAATAATTACATACTGTTTTATGGCATGAAGGTATCATACCCTTTGTTGCAGAAAAGATATACTTGTTTTTTAAATCACTTTCCGAAATACCTTCAAGACTTGATTCAATAAAAGCGGCAGGAAGAACCATAAATAATATATCCGACTTTTGAATTGCTTCCTTTACTGTTGGCACAATGCTAATAACCTTATTGTCTATTTCTACATCAGATAAATATAAAGGATTATGACCAGTTTCTTTTATCTGAGATGCCATCTCCTCTTCGCGAATAACCCAAAATAAACCATTAATGTTATGCTGAAGTATTTTAACAATTGCAGTAGCCCAACTACCCTCTCCTATAACTCCAATTTTAAGATTTTCAAACATATAAAAATTATTTAAACAAACGTTAAACCTACATATTTTTAATTTATTGAATAAAATAAGTTTTAAAAAGAAATTAACCTTGCTAATATTTTTATAAGCAGAAAAAAAAATCAACTATATAGCCTTATATATTAAGTGATTTAAATAATTACCAATACGCTATTTATATTTAGAATTTGTATAAATAGAAAATTTTAATTAATTTAGCAGTAATAAATCAAGTATTAAAATGACCAATACAAAAAATATTAAATCTACAGTTGTACAGCTATTTACCAGCTACCTTGAAAAAAAGGGTCACCGCAAAACACCTGAACGTTACGCTATTTTAGAAGAGATTTATTCACAAAGCGGACATTTCGATATTGAAACACTTTATATTTTTATGAAAAATAAAAATTATCGTGTTAGTCGTGCAACTTTATATAATACTATCGAACTTTTATTAGACTCTAACTTAGTAATTAAACACCAATTTGGAAAAAACATTGCACAATTCGAAAAGGCTTATGCATGCCGGCAACATGACCATTTAATTTGTATTAAATGTTCAAAAGTTACTGAATTCTGCGACCCAAGATTACACGAAATTATTAAGTCAGTTCAGGAAAACACTAATTTTGAACCAGTGTTTCACTCACTTTATATATACGGAACTTGTGTTGATTGTAAAAAAGAAATTAAGTAAACTTTTCAAAAATTCCTTTTAAAAACTTTTCTTCATTTTCCCAATTTAATTCAGTTGCTGCTTTTTTCAGATTTTCTTTCCAAACAGCTATTGCCTTATCGTCAAAAAGCATAGTATTAATTATTAATGCAAGCATTTTAGGATCTTTTTCTAAAGTGCATTTTCCCACATTATAATTCTCAACTATTCTTTTCATTTCTGGAAAATCGGAGGCAAGAACAGGAATACCCGCCTGTATATAATCAAATATTTTATTAGGCAATGAATAATAATAATTTAGTCCCATATTTTCTTCTAACGAAATACCAAGGTTTGCAGACATAGTATATTCACGTAGTTCTTCAAGAGGAATTTTTCCTGTAAAAAAAACTTTCTCACTTACATCTTCACTTAAAACTAATTCCTTTAAATGTTCGCGAATATCACCATCTCCGATTATAACAAAATAAACATTTTCTATAAATTTTACTGCTTTAATAACCGTTTCTATTCCCCGCCCAATATTTAATGCGCCTTGGTAAATAATTATTTTTTTTCCTTCAGGAAATATTTTTTTATTTAATTTTATACTATTAGTATATTTTGTTGGAACATTTCTTACAACAGAGAATCTGACTTTATATCTGTTAAAATATTCGTCAGACAATGACTGACAAACAGTATAACAATACTTTAATTTAGGAACTATTCTTTTTTCTATTCTTAACAAGAAATTTCTTGCAAAATTTCTTCCAATAAGTTCAGGCACCTCAGTAAAATATTCATGACTATCATAAACCAATATTTTTTTTCTGATTTTTGAAGCTAAATAATTTGCATAGAGACTATCTAAATCATTAGCTAAAAAAATATTTGCTTTTGAAAACAACAGAAAATGAAAAAGTCTGAAATTATACTCTGCATAAAAAAGTGGACCTTTATTAAATAATAACCTAAATCGTTTTGTTTTATAATTTCTATTTACAGAAAGAGAATTAAATTGCCTTCTACCCACTAGCAAAACATGGTAACCCATTGACTCAAGGCTTGTACAAACCTTATGAACACGGTTATCTGACACTAAATCGTTAGTAACTGAAACTATTACCTTTTTCAACAGAGTAAATTTTGTGTAAAAATAAATATATTATTCGAGCAACTAAGAAACGCTTAATATTTAGAAAAATTTAACTTTGCCATAAATTTATATGAATATATCACCTAATATATCATTAAAGCATTTAAACACATTTGGAATTGAAGCATTTGCGAAGCTTTATATTAAAATTTCCGATATCGACGACCTAACAAAGCTTTATAAATCTGACATATTAAAGTCAAACATATTTTTTATTCTTGGTGGAGGGTCCAATATTTTATTTACAAAAAATTTTGAGGGAGTTATTATTCATCCCACTTTTAAAGGGATAGAAATTATTGAGAAAAATAAAGATTTCGCTTTTGTTAAAGTATTTGCAGGTGAAATATGGGACGATTTTGTTAATTTTTGCGTAACAAATAATTTAGGAGGGATAGAAAATCTCTCATTAATTCCAGGCAATTGCGGTGCTGCACCAGTTCAAAATATTGGAGCATTTGGTGTTGAAATTAAAGACTGCCTGTATTCTCTTGAAATAACAAATATAGAAACAGGAGAAGAAAGAATTTTATACAATAATGAATGTGATTTTGGTTACAGAACCAGTATTTTCAAAAATAAACTCAAACACAACTGGCTTATTATATCAACAACTTATAAATTAAAAACTAGTGATTATAATTTCCAAATAAATTATGGCACTCTAAACGATGAATTAAAAAAATATACAGAAGTTAACCTAAAAAGTATTAGAGAATCTATAATTAATATCAGAACCTCTAAATTACCTGATCCAAAAGAATTTGGAAATGCAGGCAGTTTTTTTAAAAACCCTATCGTTAATATTGCTAAAGCTCAAGAATTAAAAACATTATATCCCGACATTCCTGTATATAAATTTAATGAATCAGAATCTAAATTAGCAGCAGGATGGTTAATTGAAAGATGCGGTTGGAAAGGTAAACAAATTGGAAATGTTGGGGCACATAAAAACCAGGCTCTTGTACTTGTTAACTACGGGCATGCAAAAGGTGAAGAAATTATTAGTCTTTCCGAAAACATAAAAGCATCAGTTTTTGACACATTTGGGGTATCATTAGAAACTGAAGTTAACTTCCTGTAATTCTGAGCTAAATAATTATCATAATTCCAAAAGCAGCCTTTTACAACAAAATAACGTCAATCATTTCGAAATTACATCAGATTATTTAGCTTTGTATTATCTCAAAAATAAACTTATGCATAAAATAAAATACTATTTTCTGCTTATTTGCATGATTACCAGCTCCTCAATTATTAGAGCTCAGAATCAGGAGGCAAATTGCGAACTAATAGCGGGTATACAATCAGGAGGAAAATATTTTACTGAAAATAAAGGTCAGATTGCAAGTCTAGAAAATAACTCACCTGTTCCATCTGTTCTATTCTATTCTTCAGGAAAATCATCAAATGTATATTTAAGAAATGATGGTATTTCATATGTTTTCTACAAAATATTTTTACCAGAAATCGACCCTAACGATCCATACTCTTCTTATAAAACCTCTTATAATGGAGAATGGGAAAGAATCGATATGCAATTTATTGATTGCAATACCACCCCAGAAATAGAAAAATCAGAAACTATAGATTATTATGAAAATTTCTACTTAGCACATTGTCCAGATGGTATAACAAAAGTTAGAAGCAATAAAAAAATTACTTATAAAAATCTTTATCCAAACATTGATTGGGTCATTTATTATACAGAAAAAAATGAACTCAAATATGATTTTATAATTCACCCAGGTGGAAATCCTGACGACATTAAAATTAAATATAACTGGGCAAATACACCTATTTTAAATACAGATGGAAGTGTTTTAATAAATGGACCTTTAGGAAACATTACTGAAAAAGCTCCATTCGTAACACAAGGCACCAATGAAATAAATTCAGCCTGGTTAATTAATCAGAATGGAACATTAAAAATAAAAACTGACAATTATGATTTATCAAAAGATTTAACAATAGACCCAATAATTATCTGGGCTACATATTATGGTGGAAGTGCAAACGATTTTGGCTATAGTATAAAAAGTGATGGTACTTCATTATTTGTTTCTGGCGCTATGGCATCAAATAATTTTCCAACACAAGATCCTGGTAGCGGTGCATTTTTTCAGGGCACATATACCGGCGGTGCCGGAAACGATGCATTTGTTATGAGATTTAATACTTTAGGAGTAAGAGAGTGGGCTACTTATTACGGAGGAACCGGTGATGATGGACGCGAAACAATTGCAATAAACACCAATTCAATTTACCTGACCGGACAAACTTCATCTAACGATTTTCCAACATTAAACCCTGGGGGCGGAACTTACTATCAACCTACCAATAGTTTTGCGACTGCTTCTGAGGCATTTATTGTAAGATTTGATAAATCAGGAAGTCGTATCTGGTCAACATACTTAGGTGGCAGTTTCTGGGATGCAGGATATTCAATATTTTGTAATGATAATTTTGTTTATGTTGCAATTACATCAGGTTCAACTGACATGCCAATATTTAATCCTGGAGGAGGAGCTTATATTCAAAATACAATGAACGGTGTTAACGATAATTACATTTTACAATTTAACACTTCAGGCGTACCAATATGGGGAACATATTTTGGTGGTTCTGATGACGAAGAAGCATTCCCTTCAATAGGTGAGTTTAATGGAAGTGTTTATTTAGTAGGTGGAACAAAATCAACTAATTTTCCATTATTAAACCCTGGAGGTACTGCTTTTTTTCAACCGACAAATGCTGGAGCAAAAGATATTACTATTTCCAGATTCTCAACCGGGGGTGTATTAAACTGGTCAACATATATTGGTGGCACAGGTGACGAAGCTGTTAGATCTGTTTGGGGAATTAATAACAATGTATGGATAGGAGGATTCTCAAGTTCCACAAACATTCCATTAGTTAACCCCAATAATGGTGCATTTTATCAATCAGTAAATGCCGGCGGTTTTGATGCGTATATTGCAGCATTTAATAATACCAATGAGTATAATTGGGGAACAATATATGGCGGAAATGGTAACGACTGGGTTAGTGCTTTACATTCCGATAATAATAGTCTCTGGGTATCTGGGAAAACTTTTTCAACAAATTTACCTGTTTTGAATCCTTTAATGGGATCATTCTTTCAGGCTACCAGAGGCGGTGGTCAAGATGCATTTATCCTTAAATTTAGGCAGAATGGTATCAGACAATGGGCAACCTATTACGGAGGAATTTTAAATGAAGATGGAACTCATATTTTCTCTGATAATACTAATGTTTGGGTTGCTGGTTATAGTAATTCAACAGTTATTACTACAGTTGACCATGGAAGCGGAGCATATTGGCAACCCGCAAATAATGGTGGTGCAGAAGCTTTGATCTTAAAGTTTGATGCTTGTATAAAACCAGATGTTACAATTAATAATTTAACCCCTGTTATTTGTTTTGGCGACACTGCTACACTAGTAGCTGGTGGCGCATTAACCTACCAGTGGTTGTTACCATCTTTATTAAATGATACGCTTTCACTTACCCCGCCATTAACAGCAAATTATATTGTTACAGGTACTGATGACATGAACTGTATTAATACAGCAAATACAACTGTTACAGTAAACCCATTACCAAATGTGAGTATAACAGGAGCACATCCAATTTGTTTTTTAGATACAATAACCATTTTTGCAAATGGAGCTAACACATATCAATGGCTTCCACTTTTAACAACAGACACATTTCTGACAATTACACCTCCCGTTACAGCAGATTACATTGTTATTGGAACTGACACTAATAATTGCAAAAACATTGATACAACTACTGTTATTGTTTACCCACTACCAAATGTTACAATTTCTGGAACTCACCCTATTTGCTTTGGAGACACAATATCACTTTTTGGTAATGGTGCTTTAACATATGTTTGGTTTCCTGGATTTGCAGCCGACACTGCTATTGCCGTTCACCCTGATACAACTTCTATGTATATTGTTTTAGGTACCGATACTAATGGATGTAAATTTATTGACACTACTACAGTTATTGTTAATCCACTTCCTTCAATTTATATTTCAGGGAATCATGATCTTTGTTTTGGTGACAGCTTAACATTTCACGTAACAAGTGATTTACCTGCATATTATTTATGGACACCAGTAAACAGCATTGACTCTACATTACTTATTCATCCTGATACTGCAAGTCACTTGTTTACATACTCAGTTCTTGTTACCGACACTTTAAACGGTTGTAAAAGTTCAATATCAACTTCAATATACATAAACCCTTTGCCACAACTACAGATTTCGCCGCCAGATTCAACATGCTACGGCACCCCTTTTGCTCTTCTTGTTACAAGCGATTTACCATCTTCATATCAATGGAGTCCAGGCTTAGGTACCGATTCATTATATATTGTTAGTCCAGACACAGTTGGAAATACATTTAATTATTCTGTAATTGTTACTGATACAATATATGGGTGTAAAGATACTGCCTCAACTTCAATCTTTGTAAATGGAAAGCCTGATATATACATTACAGGAGCAGGATCATTCTGTCCCGATACAATTATTAACATTCAGGTTCATGATATTTACCATTTACCATTAACATACGATTGGCATCCAACAAATGTGCCTGATTCAATAATCACATTTGTACTTAACACTCCAAACATGACATATTTTGACACCGTATATGTTGTTACACCACAAGGTTGTAAAGACACCGCAACAACTACAATTACCACATTTCCAATCCCTGATGTAAATATCACACCTAATGATACTGCAATTTGTTTTGGTCAACCTGTAAATATTAACATTACATCTAACATGCCATCAAATTTATTCTGGACAATACCTGATACAATTCAAAATGCTGGTGCCATATTATACCCTGATTCGGTTGGATATACATATAATTACATTGCCCATGCTATAGATAGTATTCACGGTTGTAAAAATCTGGATTCAGTCTCAGTATTTGTAAATGACAAACCTGTATTAAATTTGAATGGTTTAAATTTAATCTGCCCTTATGAAACAATAACACTAACCGGTTCAAGTTCAATACCTGTTTCATATTTATGGACACCAACAAATAGCACCGATTCATTTATAGTTTTCCATCCTGGCACTTCTGATACAACTTATGCTTTTACACTTTATGGAACAACTCCCAATAATTGTAAAGATACTGCATCCACTTTTGTTGTTGTGTATCCTTCAATTAATGTTTCTATAACACCAACAGATACTGCAATTTGTTTATTAGATAGTATAACATTAAATGCTCATGGAGGAAACACATACGAATGGCTTATAGGATCAGATACAGTTGCTACAACTCAAAACCTTATTATTTCACCTAATGGAAATACAACATATACATTAATTGGAACATCTACTGAATTTTGTAAGGATACTTCAAGTGTTGACATTACTGTATACTCTTTACCAAAATTCAATGTAATAGGCATTGATACAATTTGTAAAGGAAATAGTACAGTTTTTAGCATTGATAGTGCTTTTAATAATTCTAATACATACTTATGGATGCCTGGTAATCTAACCGGAAATTCAGTCACCTTATCTCCACAAGACACTACAAGATATTTTGTTACAGGTACCGATACTAATACTTGTCATTTTACTGTAAGTTTTGAAATAATTGTTGACACTTTACCAATAGCTAACATTACAGGAATTACTCCTATTTGTTATGGCGCAACAATCGACTTACAGGCGTCAGGAGGTTCAAGTTTCTTATGGCAACCAGGTAATAGCACAAATCCAACACATACTGTTACTCCGGATTCTGCTGGAACTTTCATTTATACATTGATTGCAAATTCTACAATATGTTATGACACCACAACATTTCAACTTACAGTTGACCCGAAACCTGTTTTAACTTTAACACATGACACTACATTGATTATCGGTCAAGATGTTCCGTTACATGTAACCGGAGCTGATTTTTATGACTGGAGTCCGATTAATGACCTGACGTGCATTAACTGCCCCAATCCTGTAGCAAGACCATTCTCAACAATTGAGTATTGTGTTATTGGAAGTAATGCTTATGAATGCAGCGACACAGCCTGTATTAACATAACAGTCGACACAGAATGCGGTGAAGTTTTTGTGCCTTCTGGCTTTAGCCCGAATGGTGACGGACAAAATGACATTTTTTATGTTTATGGAAAATGTATAAAATCTATGGAGTTCAGAGTGTTTAACAGATGGGGAGAAAAAGTATTTGAGACAACAGATCCTTCCATTGGATGGGATGGAATTTACAGAGGAAAAGAAGCAGATACTGACGTTTTCGTTTATTATCTGAAAGCAGAGTACTTCATTGGCTCAAAAGTAGAAACAAAAGGAAATATAACTTTAATGCGATAGGAGGATCACAACATGAAAAAAACAACAATTATCGCAATAATTACCTTATTAATTCCTGCATCAATGTTTGGACAGGATATTTTATTCTCTCAACCAAACGAAGCACCATTATTACTAAATCCTGCAAATGCCGGCGCACAATATAATTTAAGAGCTACTGCAAACTACAGATTACAATGGAGGTCAGTAACATCTCCATTCAGAACAATTGCAGCCGGAGTTGATGGAAGAGTCTTTTCTCAGGGAAAAAACGGATCTTCAATTGGTGCCGGCCTAAGCCTGTTTAATGATGTAGCCGGAAGTGGGCACCTTAACACTAACCAGGTAATTGCATCAGTATCAGGAAAGGTAACTCTTGCAAAAAATCAAACTTTATCTTTAGGTATTTCAGGTGGTATAGTTCAACGAAAAATTGGGATAAATGATTTAACATGGGGGAATCAATATAATGGATTGATTTACGATTCATCATTACCATCTAACGAAACTTTCTCCGGAGAAAGTTTTTTAAACGGTGACTTTGGTACAGGAATACAATGGAGCTATGGAAAAGGACAAAGAACACTTTCATCAAATGACATGTTTGGTGCACAAGCCGGGCTTTCAGTATTTCATGTTAATAGTCCCAAATCAGGTTTTTATGAGGTAGTTGACAAAAGAGCTTTAAGATATATGTTTCATTTTACTGGCTCATACGGATTTAAAAACACCAACATGCAGATTTCACCACTTTTTATATATGAAATGCAGGGACCTGCCAGAATGTTATATGTAGGTTCTTTTTTAAGATATAAGCTGCAGGAATCCTCAAAATATACTGATTATGTATTAAGCAGAACAGTAAGTTTAGGAGGTTTTTTCAGAGGAAAAGATGCTGTTGTTATTGCAGCACAATGTGAGCTCGGACAAATTGCATTTGGAATAAGCTATGACATTAATATTTCATCTTTAGCAAAAGTCAGTTCCGGAAGAGGTGGTTTTGAAATATCATTAAAGTATCTTCCCATAAGGTCTTCAAACCCTAGCCGACTTTTGTAATCTGCTTTTTATTTTATCAACATTGCTAATGTGAATAATTTGATTCTTCTTTTAGCAAATAGATAGCTATTTTTGCGTTCTCCTTCCATTAAAAATATTTAGTGAAAAATTTTTTAAAAGAACTTAACCCATCTCAACACGCTGCTGTTGTTAATTACAAAGGACCAAACCTTATAATTGCAGGAGCAGGATCCGGAAAAACCCGTGTATTAACCTATCGCATTGCATATCTTCTTAGTCAGGGTGTGTTTGCCGGTAACATCATGTCTTTAACTTTTACAAACAAAGCTGCCAAAGAAATGAAAGAAAGAATCACTTCATTGGTAGGTTTTGAAACTTCGCGGTATTTATGGATGGGAACCTTTCATAGTCTGTTTAATAAAATTCTAAGAATTGAATGTGGTCGCTTAGGATTTACTTCAAAATTTACAATTTACGATTCCGATGATTCAAAAAGCTTAATTAAATCTATCATTAAAGATTTACATCTGGATGATAAACAATACAAAGCATCAGAAGTTCAGAATCGAATCAGTATGGCAAAAAATAACCTGATAACTGTTTCTACATATTTAAATAGTCCGGTAATTCAGGAACAAGATTTACAATCAAGAAAACCCGAAATCGGAAAAATATATACTATTTATCAAAACAGATTAAAAACATCAGACTCGATGGATTTTGATGATCTGTTAATGAATACAAATATTTTGTTCCGCGATAATCCTGACATTACAGAAAAATACCAGAAACATTTCCAATATATTCTGGTTGATGAATATCAGGACACAAATTATGCTCAATATTTAATTATTAAAAAATTAAGTACTGCAACCCAAAATATATCTGTTGTTGGTGATGATTCTCAAAGTATTTATTCTTTCAGAGGTGCTAAAATTGAGAATATTTTAAATTTCAAAAAAGATTATCCAGACTATAAACTTTTTAAACTTGAGCAAAATTACCGCTCAACAAAAACTATAGTAGAAGCAGCAAATAGCTTAATAAGCAGGAATCGAGACAGAATTCCGAAAACAATCTGGAGTGACAATGAAGATGGCGAAAGAATAAAAGTTCAAAAAGCTTTGACTGATGCTGAAGAAGGTTATCTGGTTGCAAGTATTTTAAAAGACTATAAACAAAAACATAATTTCAACTACAATGACTTTGTTGTACTTTACAGAATAAATTCACAATCAAGAATATTTGAAGAAGCTTTTCGTAGAAGTGCTATACCTTACAAAGTATTTGGCGGATTGTCTTTCTACCAACGCAAAGAGATTAAGGATGTTATAGCATACTTTAGATTAATCATTAATCATAACGACGACGAAGCTTTAAAGCGAATAATAAATTTTCCAGCACGTGGTATAGGAAAAACCACATTTGAAAAACTCGAACTTATTGCAATGAATAACGAAGCCAGTTTGTGGAAAGTTATTTCAAATTCTGCAATGCTGACTCAAGTTCTTAATCAAAGTACTATTTCAAAATTATTAAATTTTAAATCTATAATAGAACATTTTGAAGAGAAAGCAATTGAAATTGATGCTTTTGAATTAGCCAGCTACATTGTTAGCAATACAGGAATATTGCGCGAGCTGGAAGCTGAAAAATCTCAGGAAGGTATTACTCGCAAACAAAATGTTGAAGAACTTTTAAACGGAATTAAGGATTTTTGCGATTTTACTTTATCTGAAAATCCTGACGCACCTGTATTTTTAGAAAATTTTATCGAAAATGTATCGTTACTTACTGACCTAGAAAGTGATGATGATAAAGAGAATAACGATAAAGTAGCACTCATGACAGTTCACTCTGCAAAAGGATTAGAATATAATTGTGTGTTTATTGTTGGAGCCGAGCATGAACTTTTTCCATTGCATTTTAACGGAGTTTCTCCCGAAAATATTGAAGAAGAAAGACGTTTGTTTTATGTAGCATTAACACGTGCTAAAAAAATTGCAAACATATCTTTTGCAGAACATCGTTATAAATGGGGAAATCTTGTATCATGTCAGCCAAGTCGTTTTCTGGATGAAATTGACAGTATTTATCTGGATTTGCCACTAGAAACTCAAAGACAGTCAGAGCCTGCAACATATCAAAATAAATTCACCCCAAAGGTGAAACCATTACAAAGCGAAATGTTTAAACCTGCTATTAATTTAAATTTAAAAGAAAAAAAATTAGTACATTTGAACATTGCCGAAAAGAACATAAACTCCTCAAGTAATAATTTTGATTTAATGAATGTTGAGGAAGGAATGACTGTAATTCATGACAGATTTGGCAAAGGAATAGTTATAAAAATTGAAGGCGACAAACCAAATACAAAAGCGCTGATTCAATTTGACATAAGTGGCGAAAAACAATTATTATTAAAATTTGCCAAATTAAAAGTTCTACAATCAAACTAATTAAATAATTGTATTAATGGATCTTAACGAATATTACAACTCTCAAAGAAAGAAGTTGATTTTACCTGAATATGGACGCCATGTGCAGGAAATGGTAGATCATCTGTTAACAGTAGAATCTCGTGATGAAAGAAACAGAATGTCAAAAGGACTAATTAATGTAATGTCTAACTTCACTCCTGGAATGCGTGAAAATGCTGAGTTCAAACTAAAACTATGGAATCACTTAGCCCAAATGGCAGGTTATAAACTCGATATTGATTATCCTTGCGAGATTACAAAGGAAGAAGAATTGCTTAAAAGGCCACATGCCCTTCCCTACCCTACAAACAATATCAGACATAAGCATTACGGAGGAATTGCAAAAGCTTTCGTAAAGAAATTTATTGAAATGCCTGATTCCGAATCAAAAACAGTTTTAATAGAAATGCTTGCAAACCATATGAAAAAACTTTATCTGGTTTGGAATAAAGAAGCTGTTAGCGATGAACAGATTTTTGCAGATATAAATGAAATGGCAGGTGACACTCCACTTATAAACGGACACATAAGACTTAATGAAACACGTGACATTTTGTACAGAAATCAAAAACCAAAGCCAGTAAAACCCTTTAAAAGAACAAATCGCAAACAAAGATAATTTTTATGGCAACTTTTGAAGTTACTGGTGGCTTTCGTCTTTCCGGTGAAATACATCCACAAGGCGCAAAAAATGAAGCATTACAGGTTCTTTGTGCCGTTCTTTTAACTTCCGAAGAAATATTAATAGATAATATTCCGGAAATAAGAGACGTTACAAAACTTATTGAGCTTCTTGCTGATCTTGGTGTTGAAGTAAAAAGAATCGGAACAGGAAAATACACCTTCTGTGCAAAAAATATTAATATTGAATATTTAAAAACCGAAAAATTTGCCCAACAAGCAACAACACTCAGAGGTTCAATAATGATTGTTGGTCCACTACTTGGCAGATTTGGCAAAGGCTATATCCCTAAACCAGGTGGGGATAAAATTGGTCGCCGTAAACTCGATACCCACTTTATTGGTTTTGAAAAACTAGGTGCAAAATTTAATTACGACGCATCAACAAACTTCTTTACTGTAGAAGGAAAAAACCTTAAAGGGAGTTATATGCTTCTTGACGAAGCATCTGTTACCGGTACTGCAAATATTATAATGGCTGCTGTCTTAGCAAAAGGAACAACAACAATTTTTAATGCAGCCTGCGAACCATATTTACAACAGCTTTGTATTATGCTAAATAATATGGGAGCAAAAATCTCAGGAGTAGGTTCAAATTTATTAAACATAGAAGGAGTAACGTCATTAAAAGGGACTAAACACAAAATTCTTCCTGATATGATTGAGATTGGAAGTTTTATTGGTATGGCAGCAATGACACAAAGCGAGATTACTATTAAAAACGTATCTTATCATAATCTTGGATTAATTCCAGACGCCTTTAGAAGACTTGGCATAAAACTTGAAAAGCGAGATGACGATATTTTTATTCCGGCTCAAAAACGTTATGAGATTGATACATTTATTGACGGATCTATTTTGACAATTGCAGATGCTATATGGCCTGGACTAACACCCGATTTACTATCGGTTTTTTTGGTTGTTGCAACACAGGCAAAAGGAAGCGTATTAATTCACCAGAAAATGTTTGAAAGCCGTTTGTTTTTTGTAGATAAGTTAATAGAAATGGGAGCCCAGATAATTCTATGTGATCCACATAGAGCTACAGTAATAGGAATGGACAGAAGGTTCCCATTGCACGGCACTACAATGTCTTCGCCAGACATCAGGGCAGGAGTTGCACTTCTTATAGCTGCAATGTCAGCAAAAGGAAAAAGTACAATTCATAACATCGAGCAAATTGACAGAGGATATCAAAATATTGATGAGCGCTTAAATATGATGGGAGCTCAAATTAAAAGATTAAATTAAAATTGTAATTTTACAAAAACCAAAAAATCATGAAAACAATAAGATTAATTTCAATTATAGCACTAGTAAGCATACTGGCTTATGGTTTTATTTCGCATAATAAAAAAACAGTAACCTACGGAGGTGAAAAAACAGATGTGGGATTAGCAATTGGTAACAAAGCTCCCGAACTAAAATTTAAAAACCCAGAAGGTAAAGAAATAGCACTTAGTTCATTAAAAGGTAAAATGGTATTAATAGATTTCTGGGCTTCATGGTGCGGTCCTTGTCGTAGAGAAAACCCCAGTGTTGTTGCAGCATATAATAAATACAAAGACAAAAAATATAAAAACGGAAAAGGTTTTACAATTTACAGTGTATCTTTAGACCAGAGTGCTGAAAGCTGGAAAGCAGCAATAACAAAAGATGGATTAATATGGGACAATCATGTTAGCGATCTTAAATACTGGAGCTCAGAAGCCGCAAGAACTTATAAAGTACAAGGAATTCCAACAAACTGGTTAATTGACGGTGATGGAATAATAGTTGCGTCAAATCTTAGAGGTGCTGCACTTGAACAAGCACTGGACTCTCAGTTAAAAGAATAAATATATGCCTTATACATATGAATATCCACGTCCTTCAGTGTGCGTGGATATTATTGTTTTATACAAACAGCAAGATCAAATTCACATTCTTTTAATTGAACGAAAGCATCCTCCATTTGAAAACACATGGGCATTGCCAGGTGGATTTATAGAAATGGAAGAAACATTAGAAAAATCTGCTTTAAGAGAATTACAAGAAGAAACAGGACTTCTACTAGAAAATGTAGAACAATTTGCAACATACGGAAATCCGGGAAGAGACCCTCGTGGAAGAACAATATCTGTTGTTTACTTTGCTGAAATAAAAAAGATGGATACACCAACAGCAGGTGATGATGCATCAAAAGCAAAATGGTTCGATATTAAAGAACTGCCTGAATTAGCATTTGATCACAAAAAGATAATTATGGATTTTTATACAGAATTTAAAACAGATAATTTGTTCTAAAATTATTATGCATTTTATTTTTTATTAAATTTCTTACAATTAATATAAAACTATCCTTTTTAACTATTAATTATTAAAGGTACTTTATTTTCTAAAATTCCTAATAATTAATATGATTCAAACAAGATGCTATTAAAATTATGTTCTTTAATATTGATAAGAATCATAATTTTTTGTGTTTTACCTAGTTAGTTATATTGTAAATTTACAAAGATTATTTGTGTATACTCAAATAAAATTTTTATTAAAATATATTTTATTAAAATAATATTTAAAAACCAATATGAATATTAAAGTTTTAGGAGCTGGATGTCATAATTGCAGAGTATTTGAAAATGCCGTTAAGGAAACCTTATCAGAAATGAA
Source organism: Bacteroidia bacterium (assembly GCA_016218155.1). Classification (NCBI taxonomy): domain Bacteria; kingdom Pseudomonadati; phylum Bacteroidota; class Bacteroidia; species Bacteroidia bacterium. Next base: position 6,126 of record JACREQ010000011.1, on the reverse strand, counting down.
AATTGATGCAAATGTTGAGGAAGTTGAAGACATTAACGAAATTATGGCATATGGAATTATCCGTACACCTGGATTAGTAATTGATAATAGAGTAGTATTAAGTGGAAAAATACCTACTAACAAAGAAATTAAGGATATTATCAAACAATCTATTAAAAACGCTGAACCAAAAGTAAAATATACAAGTAATCAGGAACAAATTGCACGTATCGGACTGGCATTATCACACCCTGCAAGAATTTTTATATTAGAAACTTTAAATTCCATGCACACATGCTGCACCAGTTGCGACAGCATTGGCGACACACCTATTGACCATGATACACTTGCAGAACATTTAAAAATATTAAAAAGCGCAGGTTTAATTCAAGGCGACATTGTTCCACCAAAAATTAATTTTTGCCTTAACAGAATTAATGTAGAGATTGCTAAAATACTTATAACAAATTTCTTAAAATAAAACTACAATTATTATAATTTTCTGGTCCGGTTCTAATTAAAGAGCCGGACTTTTTTTTAATATTAAAAACTAAATTACCATTTTATGTAGTTATTAGATTAACTATTGTATTTTTGAATAAGAAATTAATGTTTTTAAATTTTCTAACATGAAAAATCAAGTTTATATAATTCTTGGCATTTCTTTAATCTTTCTATGGGGATGCACCAATAATAGTAATGATATTAGTAAATCTTTAATCAATTCTGACTTCAATAGTAAAATAATTGATTCTATTTCTATCAACTCTGAAAATACTATCTCTCAGGAAACTTTTGATGAAATAGGAAATAATCTGATGAAAAATGAATCTATATGGGGAATTAAAAAAGACATGCAATCAAATAATGTTATTGAAATAATTGGATATCCTGATGAAAAGTCAACTGCAGAAGAATGGGGTTCCGATGGTCAGATTCATCAGAAGTGGACATACGCAAACCAAAATGTAGAACTTGATATGATAGGTGCAGAAAATTCTAATCAGGTAGTAAACTCCATTTATGTAAAGTCCCCAAGTGATGCAAAAACTTCAAGAAATATTGGAATAGGAAGCAATATCACAGATGTAACAAATAAATATTCAAATGAGATAGACAAATCTCAGACTACAGAGTTTCAAATTGTAGCAGGAACAATATACGGAGGCATAGTTTTTACATTTGAAAACAAAAAAGTAACTAGCATTTTTATTGGAGCCAGCGCTGAATAAATTTTATACTTTACAAAAATAACACAATGGAAAACACTATTACAAGAATTGCAATATTAGTCGATGGAGATAATGCTCAAGCTAAATTATTAAAACCAATTTTAGAAGAAGTTTCAAAATATGGAAAAGTAACAATTCGCAGAATATATGGCGATTGGACGAAACCACAAATGGGTAGCTGGAAAGAATCATTGAATGATTTATCATTTACTCCGATACAGAAATTCTCATATACTACAGGAAAAAACTCAACAGACAGCTCGCTTATTATAGATGCTATGGATATTTTACACGACAACATAGTTGATGGTTTTTGCATTGTCTCAAGCGATAGTGACTATACCGGATTAGCAAAAAGAATAAGAGAAGAAGGCATTTTTGTTATGGGTATTGGAGAAAAGAAAACTCCTAATGCATTTGTTCAATCATGCGAAATATTTACATATAGTGAAAATATTGTACCAACTGTTACAGAAATTATTCTTAAAACCTCAAGTCATTCTAAAACCAAAAAGCCTCAAAATCCTAAAGTAGATATTAAACTTGTTAATAAAGCATACGACATGTCGGTTAGCGAAGGCTCCGAAACACATATCTCACAAGTAGGATTAAATATCAGAAAAATAAATCCAAGTTTTGATCCACGTGCTTATGGGTTTAAAACCCTAACCCAGCTTTTTGAAAGTTTAGCAGAATATGAAGTAATAAGAAATAAGGTTGGAAGTTTAAATCACCCAATGGTTAAGAGAAAATAAATTTTTTATTTCCAATATTCATAATCCATATACTTTGCTGTTTCATCAGCTACCTCTTTGCCAAAGTATTTTGAAACTACAAACAGCGAACCATCAATACCTGCCGAAACACCAGCAGTAGTAACCACTTTACCGTTATCAGTATAACGAACACCTTTCATAACATTCGCAGTTGGAACTAGTTTCTTTAAATTCTCTAATGCTCCATGCCACGTTGTTATATTAAGATTATCAAGCAAACCAGCATCAGCTAAAATAAATGCACCTGTGCAAACAGAAATTAATGTTTTTGATTCTTTAGCTGTATTAACAAGCCAATCTTTAAGTTTTGGCTGATCTTTTAACAATCCCAAATCACCTCCTGGAACAATAAAAATATCTGGTTTAGGACAATTATTAATACTATAATCTGGAGTAATTTTTAATCCGCTATGTGCTTTTAATTCTTCCTTTGCAGAAACCGTATACACATTAAACAAATGTTTACCATCTTGTGAATATGAATCGTAAAATACTTCTAATGGCCCTGTAAAATCTAATACATATACCCCATCATAAATAAGAATTGCAACATTAAGGATTTGTTGTTTTTCATCTTTAGCTTGTGCTTTAATACAAAAAGGAATAATTATACATAAACATAACAACAGCAAATGATGCTTTCCACTATTTATAATTTTCATAATTAAGATTTTGTAATAACTGTTTAATTAAAATTAATTTCAAAATTAAAAATAATTTTTTGTAAATCATTTCGTATATTTGCGAAATATAAAAATAAAAGTTTATCAATAATGGAAATAAAAGTTTTAGGCACAGGTTGTGCTAATTGTAAAACCTTAGAAAAAACAGTTATTAACACTTTAGCCGAAATGAATATAAATGCTACTGTTGTTAAAGAAGAAGACATTCAGAAAATAATGTCATACGGAATAATGAAAACCCCTGGCCTAGTTATTAACGGAAAAGTTGTAGTTAGCGGACGGGTACCAAATTCAAAGGAATTAAAAGAAATTATTGAAAAAAGTATTTAAGTAATGGCAACTAAACCAAAATTTACAGCACAGCAAGAACAAATAGCGCGTATTGCAAAAGCACTGAGTCACCCAGCCAGAGTATACATTATGGAAAAGCTTATTGGCTTAAATGCATGCTGTACAAGCGGAGAAATGATAGGCGATATTCCAATTGCCAGATCAACACTTTCTCAACATTTAAAAGAGTTAAAATACGCAGGATTGATACAAGGGAATATTGAACCACCTCAAATTAAATACTGTGTAAATAAAGCTAATTGGGAAATTGCCAAAATTCTTTTAAAGAATTTTATGAAATAATTTAATTATTTAGATGTTTCGTTATTACGCGAAATAAAAAACATTTTAAAATATATAGAATATGAAAATTATTAAAAAAATAAAATTTGCTACTTTAATAACGATTGTAGCCATTTGTTTGACTTCATGCAATTCAAACTCTAACAGTTCAGAAAACATCACACAATCCGATTCGATAACATCAATAATAACCGATACCTTAACTGAATCATTACCAATTGCAGATTCTGCAAGTATTGAAAATAAAGAAAATACTGAGGTAACAATAAAAAAAGAGGAAAAACCAAAAATACTTATTTATAACTTTCATGTAACAAATCGTTGCGCTTCATGTATTGCAATTGAAAATGCAACAAAGAAAACACTTGACGCATATTTTAAAACTGAAGTTCAAAAAGGGATTATAAAACTTTCTATTCTTTCAGTTGACGATGAAGCAAATTCTAAAATTGCAGAAAAATATCAGGCTTTTGGATCAGCATTATTCGTAACCAGAGTCTTTAAAGGCAAAGAAACAACCTCTGACTTCACCGGAGATGGCTTTAAATACGCCAAAAACAAAGAAGAAAAATTTATTGAAATATTAAAAAATAAAATTACTGAATATCTAAAATAACAAATCATGAGAAAAATATTATTAACATTATTCATATTGTCAACAACGTTCACAATTTTTGCGCAAACCCAAAATATAAATAAAAAGACAAAGCTTTTTGTTTATTATTTTCATATAACAGACAGATGCAATACATGCAGAAATATTGAAGCAGTTACAACTAAAGTATTATACGAAAACTATAAAAATGAACTCGACAGTGAAATTATAGTGTTCAAAACATTTAATGTTGAATACCCTGAAAACAAATATATCTGCGAAAAATATCAGGCTTATGGAGCTACATTAGCACTTACTAAAATAGAATTTGGAGCAGAAGTAAAAATTGATGATTTGACCAATTTTGCTTTTTCAAAAATTCACACAGAAGATATATTTACTAATGGGTTGAAAGATAAAATCAATGAGTATATTAAATAATCATGTATGGAATTTTTACAGAATTTAATTGACAATACTAATATTCCTATTCTATCTGCTTTCCTTCTTGGGATAATGACAGCTATTAGTCCTTGTCCGCTTGCTACTAACATTACTGCAATTGGTTTTATAAGTAAAGACATTGAAAATAAAAAAAGAATTTTCTTTAATGGAATATGGTACACTTTAGGAAGGGCTTTTAGTTACACAACTATAGGTTTAATTCTATATTTTGGTGCAAGTACTTTTAAAGTTGCAAAACTATTCCAATCAAACGGAGAAAAATTTCTTGGCCCATTACTTATTATTGTTGGAATATTGATGTTTGATTTTATAAAAATTAAATTCCCCGGGTTTAGTAAGCTTTCGGAGAAAATCGAAAATAATAATAAAAATAATTGGTGGTCGGCATTTTTATTGGGAGTTGTGTTTGCTTTAGCTTTCTGTCCATATAGTGGTGTTTTATATTTTGGAATGTTAATTCCAATGACAGTTTCAAGCGTATCAGGATTATATTTACCTTTTGTTTTTGCAATTGCAACAGGATTGCCTGTAATAATTGTTGCCTATCTTTTGGCATTTAGTATCTCAAGTATTGGTAGCTTTTACAGTAAAGTCAAAACATTTGAAAAATGGTTCCGCAGAGTAGTAGCTATTATATTTATTCTCGTAGGATTATATTATATCTACATTTTCTATTTTAAAATTTAGCAAAATGAAAACGAGTTTTATTAATAGTTCAAAGGGTAAAATTATTTTGCCTTTATTACTTATTCCTATTTGGTACACTATCTACCACTATTTACAACCTTTTACAGATTGGTTGGTTTTTTCAGTTTTTGGAATGACTAAGGGAGACCATTTAGCAGAAACTATTTGGTTTTTTATTTTCGAATTCCCAAAAGTATTGTTATTACTAACTTTAATAATATTTTTTGTAGGAATAATCAGGACTTTTTTCACTCCCGAGCGTACACGAAAAGCTCTCGAAGGAAAAAAAACATTTACAGGAAATGTAATGGCTTCTTTATTGGGCATTGTTACACCATTCTGTTCCTGTTCTGCAATCCCTTTATTTCTTGGTTTTGTTGAAACCGGTGTTCCATTGGGAGTAACTTTTTCATTTCTTATAGCTGCTCCAATGATTAACGAAGTTGCAGTTGTTCTTTTGTATGGTATGTTTGGGTGGAAAGTAGCTTTAATTTATATCGGAACAGGCTTATTTATTGCAATTTTTGCTGGATGGGTAATAGGTAAACTTAAACTCGAAAAATGGATTGAACCCTGGGTTTTTGAAACAAAAATAGGACAAAACAATCTTGAAGAAAAACTAAATTTTAGTGATAGAATTAAATTCGGATACGATGCAGTAAAAGAAATTGTTGGAAAAGTCTGGTTATATGTTGCTCTTGGAATTGTTGTTGGTGCTGGTGCCCATGGTTATGTTCCAGCAGAATTCATGGCTTCACTTATGGGTAAAGACGTGTGGTATGCTGTTCCTCTTTCTGTTTTAATTGGAATTCCATTGTATTCAAACGCTGCTGGAATAATTCCTATTGTATCTGTACTTATAGAAAAGGGCGCTTCATTAGGAACTGCACTTGCATTTATGATGTCAGTAATTGCTTTATCTTTGCCCGAAATGATTATACTTAAAAAAGTTCTTAAACTCCCATTAATATTTACTTTTATAGGTATCGTAGGAGTTGGAATAATGATAGTAGGTTATTTATTTAATTATATTTTCTAAACAAATTATTATGTTTAAGAATAAAGGATTTAAAATT